>DAOVYA010000005.1 GCA_030635865.1 Gammaproteobacteria bacterium
CGCTGATTTGCAGGGCAGTCCCTGCATCACCAACAATCAAGGGCTGAATCGGCATGTCTGAACCAGACAGGCTCAGTCCCAGTTGTGCCGCGCCTGCACGAAAACGCCGCACCAGCACCTGCAGGCGCTCACGCCGCCACCCTTCTTCCCGGACCAGCTTCAATGCAGCACGCGTGGCAGCGGCAACCGCCGGGGGTGGCGCCGTTGTATAGATATAGGTACGCGCCTCCTGGATCAGGGTTTCAACCAGGTCCTCGCTGCCGGCAACAAACGCACCGAAGGTACCGAATGCCTTGCCGAGTGTACCCATCAATACAGGCACCTGTTCCAGGCCGAGTCCGGCCTGCGCCACTGTGCCGCGGCCTTCCGGCCCGACCACACCCAGGCCATGTGCATCATCAACCAGCAACCAGGCTGCATGCCGGCCTGCAATCTCCGCCAACTGCGCCAGCGGTGCAATATCCCCGTCCATGCTGAATACGCCATCGGTCGCAACCAGGTACTCACCCCCAGGCGCAGAATGCATGCGTGCGTCCAGGTCGTTCACATCGCCATGCTGGTAACGGACCAGGCGTGCACCACTCAGGCGCGCGCCATCCAGTAGCGAGGCATGGTTGGTGTGGTCTTCAAACACGCGGTCGCCATGCCCAAGCAACGCCGACATCACGCCCAGGTTCGCCATGTAACCGGTGGAGAACAACAGTGCACGCGGGCGCTGCACAAATTCGGCGAGTTCCTCTTCCAGCACATGATGCGCACGACTGTGGCCGGTAATTAAATGTGCCGCGCCGCTGCCGGCACCGAACCCATCGAGCCCCTTGTGAAAAGCGGCGATGACCTGCGGGTGGTTTGCCAGGCCCAGGTAATCATTACTGCAGAAAGACAGGAACGACTTGCCGTCTATCCTCACTTCCACATCTTGCGGACCATCGATGACCTGTCGATTTCGGTACAGCTTGTCCTGTTTGCGGGCGTTGAGCGCTTCAGACAGATTTTTCATATCAGGAACATGTAGCGCAGGACAGCAGTGGCCCCATATTCATAAAAAATTCAGGCCGGATGCAACCCCAGGCGTTCAAACAGGGCATCATCCCTGGCGGTATCGGGGTTACCCGTTGTGAGTAATTTCTCACCGTAGAAAATCGAGTTGGCGCCGGCCAGGAAACACAGCGCCTGCATTTCATCGCTCATGTCGCTGCGCCCTGCGGACAAACGCACCCGGGCGTGTGGCATAAGGATGCGCGCCACGGCAATGGTGCGAACAAATTCAATGGATTCAATTTCGGGCTGTTCATCCAGCGGCGTGCCCTTCACCTTTACCAGGCGGTTAATAGGCACACTGCCCGGATGTTCTGGCAGGTTGGCCAGCTCGCACAGCATCGACACCCGGTCGTTGCGGTCTTCACCCAGACCAACGATACCACCGCAGCACACGTTAATACCGGCCTCGCGCACATGCTCCAGGGTATCCAGCCGGTCCTCGTAGGTACGCGTGGTAATTATCTCGCCGTAAAACTCCGGCGAGGTATCCAGGTTATGGTTGTAGTAATCAAGCCCCGCCTGCTTCAACTCAAGCGCCTGCTGCTCATCCAGCATACCAAGCGTTGCACAGGTCTCGATTCCTTCATCATGCACCCGGCGCACCATCTCCAGCACACGTGCAAAGTTTTTCCCTTTTGGATTACGCCAGGCTGCCCCCATGCAAAAGCGTGATGCCCCTGCCTGCTTCGCACATTTTGCAGCGCTGACCACCTCTTCAACGTCCATCAGGCGTTCGGGCTCCAGGCCGGCGTCATAGTGCACGCTCTGCGGACAGTAATGACAGTCCTCCGGACAACCGCCGGTCTTGATACTCAACAGGGTGCTGACCTGGACAGCGTTCGGATCAAAATTTTCCCGGTGTATGCACTGGGCCTGGAACAACAACTCACTGAACGGCAACTCGAACAGGGCCTGGACCTCTGTGCGTGACCAGTCATTGCGTACAGCGTTTTCAGGCTTTTCCGACAGACAAGCAGTTTGTTTATTCATAAATTACAACCAGATGGACGTTATCTATCGCGAAATATTGAAACGGACTATGGGGCCGATCTTTTCAGCTGTCAACCAGAATGGACATCAATGGTTTACAAATAACCGCCGAACGGCTGCTGTCGCTGATTTTCCCGGCCTGTTGCCGCCTGTGTCGCACACCCGTTCGCCCGCAGCAGCATCTCTGCCCGGAATGCCTGGACGAACTGCCCTGGCTGAACAGTTCCTGCGCCCGCTGCAGCCTGCCGCTGCCCGCCCCTTCGGGAAAAGTGCTCTGCGGGCGCTGCCAGCAACAGCCACCTGACTTTGATAACACAGAGGCGCTGTTTCACTACCAGCCGCCGATCGACTACCTGCTCAAACGATTGAAATTTTCCGGGGAGCTCGCTATTTGCCCGTTTTTCTCCCGTTTGTTGACGGAACACATCGGCAAGCGATTGACTCCCCTGCCCGACCTGATACTTCCGGTGCCCCTGCACCACGCACGTTTACGTGAACGCGGCTTCAACCAGTCAACCGAGTTGGCACGGCGTCTCGGGCAGGCCCTGGACATTCGTGTTGATTACCGGCTTTGTAAACGCACCCGGAGTACGCACCCGCAATCGTTACTGCCGCGGGCCGAGCGCGGGAAAAACATGCGCGGTGCTTTCAGGACCAGGAGAAAACCGGCGCCCGCTCACATTGCGATAGTTGATGATGTCATGACCACGGGGCATACCGGTTGCGAACTGGCGCGCACTTTAAAGCGGGCGGGTGCAGAACTGGTGGAGGTGTGGGTGGTTGCGCGGGCCGGTTAACCCAAAAAGTAGTCCAGCAGGATGCCGAGAAAAACTACGGCGCCAAACCAGTTGTTGTTCAAAAAAGCCCTGAAGCAGCCCTCACGATCTCGATAGCGGATCAGGTACTGCTGCCAGGCGGCCAGCCCGGCAGCAAACGCCACACCCAGGTAAAAGTACAGGCCCAGTTCGGCCTGGCGACCAATCATGAACAGACTGATCAGTAACATGACCTGTATCAAGCCGATAAGCTTGCGGTCCATGTCCCCGAACAGGATGGCCGTCGATTTCACCCCCAGGGCAATATCATCATCGCGGTCCATCATGGAATAGATCGTGTCGTAGACAGTTGCCCACAGGACCGTCGCGGTAAACATGAGCCAGGCAATCGGCGGCACACTGTTTGTCTGGGCCGCAAACGCCATCGGTACAGACCAGCCAAATGCCGCACCCAGGTATACCTGCGGCAGGTGGGTCAGGCGCTTCATAAACGGATAACTGGCTGCCAACCCGATACCGACAAAGGACAGCAAAATCGTCAATCGATTAAGTTGCAGCACAAGGATAAACGCAGCAGCACACAGCAATGCAAAAATAAACAGGGCCTCGCCGGTAGTAATACGGCCCGCAGCCAGCGGCCGGTTCTGTGTGCGCGCCACGTGTCGATCAATGTCCCGGTCGGCATAATCATTGATCACGCAACCTGCCGAGCGCATCAGGACAACGCCCAGTACAAAGATCAGCAGAATCTCAACATCCGGCTCACCTTGACCTGCAATCAACAGCGCCCAGAGTGTCGGCCACAATAACAGGAAAATCCCGATCGGCTTGTCAAGTCTCATCAGGCTGATGTAATCCCTTATATGATCTACATGTAACATCAACGACTCTTCCAGACAGGCCGTGTGGCACCACCGGCAGGAAATTCCGGCAGGAATATTTCGCTGACCAGCAGCGGCTTGTGTGCAATCCTGAAAACCGAACGCCGTCCCCAGATGTCCCCGGGCTGCTCATGCATGTGACAGGTCGCATCCCTGAACAGGGCTTCCCGGGATGTGATGTTCGCGAGCTCAACAACCCCGCGCTGCATCCCCGGATCAGCAAACAGCATGGCGCCAAGCGGGCGGGTTCCGAGATGTGCAAGGCGCTGCAGCTTGCCGCGCATCGACGTAGCGGGAATGATGGTACGCGCATAAATCCAGGGCCGGTTGCCACACAGCAAATGCACCTGGCGGATGACCGCTCGTTCGCCATGTCTCATTCCGAGCGCCTGCGCCTCGTCCAGCCGCGGCGATCCCCATCCCTGGGACAATACCCGGACCCGGAACCTTCCCGGACACAGGCATTGCAGGCGCAAGGTCAGTGATGCCGGGTCCAGTAGCCAGCTGCATAGCCGGACCGGAATACCTGCACGCAACCAGGAATGGTGCGGCCTCCAGCGGGTAGCGAGTAATTTTGTATTATCGGTTTTCAATGTTTTCAGCCAAGGGAACCCCTGATTTGACCGGGCGGGATTATCGCATGTTTTTCAGTCGGAATTCATAACTGGTGCCCGCCCAAAAAGAAAAACTTCTCGCGCAAAGACGCAAAGGCGCCAAGAAAGCAAAAATCTATTTGCCACAGAGGGCACAGAGGGCACAGAGGGCACAGAGAAAAGATGAAATCTGTTCATGGTAAGTGTCGTAGCCCGGATTGCGCTGTACTACATTCGGACTACATAACTATATTTAATTGTTTTTCTCTGTGGCTTTGTTTTGATCTTCTTGGCGCCTTTGCGTCTTTGCGCGAGAATATTATTCTAATAAAAGCCAACTACACTTCACCATAATTCACCGACTCCCCCAGCCAGCGCCGAATCAGCGGGTCCACATTCCCGGGATGGCTGTCGAGCAACCGGGTAGCAGCCTTTTCCACCGCACCAAGCAATGATTCGTCACGCAACAGGTCGGCAATATGGAACTGCATTTCGCCGGTCTGCCGCGTTCCCAATACCTCACCGGGACCGCGCAACTCCATATCACGACGCGCAATCTCGAAACCGTCACTGCTCTCGCGCAAGACTGCAAGACGGTCGCGGGCGTTATCGGACAGTGGTGGCTGATATAACAACACACAACTGCTCTGCTGTCTCCCACGGCCCACCCGGCCACGCAACTGGTGCAGCTGTGCCAGGCCCAGGCGCTCCGGGTTCTCTATGATCATCAGGCTTGCATTGGGAACATCCACACCTACTTCAATGACAGTCGTGGCAACCAGCAAATCAAGATCACCCGCCTTGAATGCAGCCATCATGGACTCTTTCTGCGCAGACTTCTGCCGACCGTGTACCAACCCGATACGCAGACCCGGTAAACTCCCGGCCAGCAACTCTACTGTCTTTTCAGCCGCCTGGCATTGCAACACCTCGGATTCTTCAATCAACGTACATACCCAGTACGCCTGTCGTCCCGACAGACAGGCCTTGTTGACCGACTGAATGACTTCCTCGCGCCGGTCCTGGGGAATCACGACGGTTTTTACCGGCTCCCGGCCCAGTGGAAGTTCATCAATGACCGAGGTGTCCAGGTCTGCGTAAACCGTCATGGCCAGCGTGCGCGGTATTGGCGTGGCGGTCATCACCAGCTGGTGCGGACGGCTCTTGCCCTCTCGCCCCTTGTCACGCAATGCCAGGCGCTGATGCACACCAAAGCGGTGCTGCTCATCGATTATTACGAGACCAAGCTTTGCGAACACCACCTCCTCTTGAAACAGGGCGTGCGTGCCAATCGCAATTGCGGCTGCACCACTGCCGATGGCCTGTAATGCAGCCTCACGCGCCTTGCCCTTTGACTTGCCGGCGTGCCATACAAGTTTTACGTCAAGCGCCGCCAGCCATTCACTGAAGCTTCGATAATGCTGCTCGGCCAGTAATTCAGTCGGTGCCATCAAGGCGACCTGATAGCCTGCCTCTACAGCCGTTAACGCCGCGCAGGCGGCAACCACGGTCTTGCCGGAACCGACATCACCCTGCACCAGGCGCGCCATGGGATGTGGCCGGGCAAGATCATGCTGTATTTCACTGTTCACACATTGTTGCGCAGCGGTCAGCACAAACGGCAATGACTTTATATAGGTATCCACCAGCTTACGTGACCCTTTAAGAATCGGGGCAGCAGCGTGACTGGCACGCTGACGTACGCGTCGCAGACTCAGGTGATGCGCCAGCAACTCTTCAAACGCCAGGCGTTGCTGTGCCGGGTGACTGCCCTCGCTTAATGACTCGACCAGGGCATTCGTCGGTGGCCGGTGCACATAACGCAATGCCGCCAACAGTGATGTCATTTTAAATTCAGTTACCAGTTCTGCAGGCAACCAGTCGGCCAGACAGCCGGTATGATCTCCATCCAGGTAACGCAGGGCCTGCTCTGTCAGGGCCCGCAGGGTCAGCTGATGTACGCCCCCGGTTGCCGGGTAAACGGGTGTCAGGTGGTCTTCGGCCACTATAGACTCCTGCGAATCAATCAGCTGATACTCGGGATGGATCATCTCCAGGGTGGCAGCGCCAGTGCGCACTTCGCCGTAACAGCGTATCCCGCGGCCACGTTCGAAGCCTGCCTTTTGCGCTGCATTGAAATGAAAAAACCGCAGCGTCAGGGCACCGGTGCCGTCACTGATACGTACCAGCAATGATCGCCTGCGACCGAAGCGCACTTCCGCCAGGTCCACTTCGCCCTGCACGACCACATGCTCACCATGTCGCAGCGCCCCCATCGGCACTACCCGGGTACGGTCTTCATAGCGCATCGGCAAGTGGAACAACACGTCCTGGACGGTGCGAATACCCAGGCGTTCGAGCCGGGTCGCAACTCGCGGACCAACGCCCTTGAGTGCCGTTACCGGGAGAGTGTCAAGCTGGGATGATGGTTCTGGTACTTTTTTCAACTTAAAAAACTATCTCACGCAGAGGCGCAAAGGCGCAGAGAAAAACAAATAAATAATAAACCACTCATTGGTTCGTCTTTGCGAGGAACAAAGTGACGCGGCAATCTCTTGCAGAATGACTCCTCTGCCAGCTTCACGAGATTGCCGCGCTACGCTCGCAATGACAAGGATATTTTAAATAAACGGGGGTTTCCTGAATTATGATTTTCTCTGCGCCTTTGCGTCTTTGCGCGAGGCGGTTTTCAGCCTAGCTCCAGCACCGCATCCATCTCCACCTGCGCGCCCTTAGGCAGGGACGCCACGCCGATTGCTGCGCGTGCCGGGTAGGGTTCCTTGAAATATCCAGCCATGATTTCGTTTACCAGTGCGAAGTTTTCCAGGTCAACCAGGAAGACATTCAACTTGGCTACCTCATCAAGTGAGCCCCCTGCCGCCTGCGCAACAGCCGAGAGGTTGTCGAACACACGCCTGATCTGCGCATCCATGTCACCCTCTACCAGCTCCATGGTTTCAGGGACCAACGGAATCTGGCCGGACATGTAAACGGTCGTACCGCTGCGAACGGCCTGCGAATAGGTACCGATAGCCTGTGGCGCACGGTCTGTCTGAATCGTTTCACGTGTCATGCTCATTCCTTCTGAAAGTTGTAAGGGTCAGCCCTTGTCCCGGCTGATACGTATTACCGCAGGGATACTTCGAACCCGGCGCATGACACTGGCCAGGTGCCTGCGATTGTGCACGGCAAGCCTGAATTTCAGGGTATTCGTCAAACCGTCGCCATCCTCGATACCGACATTTTCAATATTCGAACCAGCATCACCAATAACCGCGGCCACCGTCGCCAGCATTCCGCGCCGCTCTTCAACAACCACGCTGACCTCTACGGGAAATTCCTCATCCAGTTCCGGCTCCCATTGCACATCGAGCCAGTTTTCCGGCGGGGATTTGCTCTCGGAAATATTCCTGCAGGTCTGCGTGTGAATCATGATGCCACGCCCGCCGGTAATAACTCCCAGCACCGGGTCCCCGGGGATGGGACGACAACATTTCGAAAAACGCGTCACCATACCCTCGGTACCCTTGATCACCAGCGGTTTCATGGCCTTATTTGCATCCTGCGTGCTGTCCTCTGTATCGCTGACTGATGCCAGGGCACGCGCAACCAGCACCGATGGCCGGCGCCCCATACCAACCTCTACCAACAGGTCATCGACCGTTTTAAGATCATAGTTCTTCAACAAGACCTTTAACTGTTTTGCGGACACCTGTTCAGCCGATGTATCAAATACCGACAGTGCCCGGTCGAGCATGCGACGCCCCAGGTCGATGGCCTCTTCCCGTTTCAGGTTCTTCTGGTGATGGCGAATATTGGAACGCGCCTTTGCCGAGACGACAAAACTCAACCAGGCGGGACTTGGGTGCGCACCTTCTGCAGTGACGATTTCCACCGTCTGCCCGTTATGCAACGTGGTACGTAGCGGTACCAGCTGGCGATCGATTTTTGCTGCGATACAGGTATTACCGATGTCGGTATGCACTGCATAGGCAAAGTCAATCACCGTTGCACCATGCGGCAATTTCATGATCTCACCTGCCGGGGTAAACACGTACACCGCATCCGGGAACAAATCGAGCTTAACGTTCTCAAGGAATTCCAGTGAATTACCGGCATGTTTTTGCATTTCCAGCAGTTCACGCAACCACTCGCGCGCGCCTGAATGCATCTGGTCAATACCCTCCCCACTGGACTTGTACACCCAGTGCGCAGCAACCCCCGCTTCTGCAACCTTGTCCATCTCTTCGGTACGGATCTGGACTTCTATCGGTACGCCGTAGGGGCCAAAAAGGATTGTATGCAGTGATTGATAACCATTCGCCTTGGGTATGGCAATGTAGTCCTTGAATTTACCCGGCACCGGCTTGTACAGGTTGTGCATGACACCCAGCGCCCGGTAACAGGTATCCACCTCGTCCACGATGATACGAAAGGCATAGACATCGTAGGTCTCTTCAAACGACAGGGTCTTGTCACGAATCTTTTTATACAAACTGTACAGGTGTTTCTCGCGGCCCAGGATCCGCCCGGTAATTTTCTCCTGGCGCACACGTCGCTTGATGGATGTCTCGAGCTTTTGCAAAACCTCCTTGCGATGACCACGCGCCCCGCGCACTGCTTTTTGCAGCACCTTGTATCGTAGCGGATAGAGGGCTTCAAACCCCAGGTCTTCCAGTTCCACACGCAGGGCATTGATACCCAGCCGGTTGGCAATCGGCGCATAGATATCCAGCGTTTCCCTGGCGATACGGCGACGCTTGTCAGCAGGCATGACACCCAGCGTGCGCATGTTATGCAGGCGATCGGCCAGCTTCACCAGGATAACGCGGATATCGCGCACCATGGCAAGCAGCATCTTGCGGAAATTCTCGGCCTGGGCCTCTGCCTGGCTTTCAAATTCAATCTGGGTCAGCTTGCTGACCCCATCAACCAGTTCTGCAACATCGCTGCCAAAGTCTGTAGCGATTTGCTCCTTTACCGTAGGCGTATCTTCAATCACATCATGCAGGATGGCGGCAATGATCGATTTATGATCAAGACGTAATTCAGCAAGAATTCGGGCAGCTGCAACAGGGTGGTAGATATAGGGCTCACCGGTCAGGCGATGCTGGCCTTCATGCGCTTCGGCGCCAAACAGGTAGGCCCGGTAAACCTCCTGCACCTGCTCGGGCTCCAGGTAGGTTTCCAGCAGCTTGAGCAAATCACTTATTAAAAAGCGTGATTCGTCATCAGTGAGTATTTCCTGTCTTCTCGCCATCCGTTCTTGTCGGGGCGACAGGCATCGTCAGCACCCAATCTCGTGGTTTGTTACCTTCGGGTACTTGACTATAACCCCAATACCGTTCACAGGTAAGCACACAGGGTCGGCCCGTGAAAAGAAAAGGATTGTGCGGGTAAAAACCTGCGGCTCCGGGACCGAAGCAGGGACAGGATCAGCCGGCGTCTTTAGACGTGACGTCCTCTGACGGAGTGTCTTCCGGTGGGGTATTTTCCGAAGGTGCTTCCTCGACAGCTTTGGGCGCCGCTTGCGCCTCAACCTCTGCATCGGGGCTGGCAGCAGTTTCGTCGGTGGCACTCTCTTCTTCAGACTCTTCCTCGGTCATGACCGGGTAGAGCGGCTCATCAAGGATAGAAGCGTCAATCAAGCCCTCGGCAATCTCACGCAAGGCAACAATGGTTGGCTTGTCATTTTCCCATTCAACCAGCGGCTGGACACCATTGGCAAGCTGCCGTGCACGCTTGGTCGCAACCAGTACCAGCTGGAAGCGGTTATCAACATTCTCCAGACAATCTTCAACGGTGACACGTGCCATAACACTCTCCAGGGAACCAGGAAATACCAAATACTGCCAAAAGGGCGAGGGAGTGTACCCGAATCCCCCCGTTTACGCCAACAGGCTGCTCAACAGGTCCACGTGTCGAGACATCTGCCCTTCAATCCGCAGGCGATTTCCCCTGATGATCGCTGCAAGTTCGTCGCAGGCAAGCTGGAATTCATCATTGATAACAAGGTAATCGTATTCACTATAATGGGACATCTCACCTACCGCATCCCGCATCCGGCGTTCGATCACCGCCGTATCATCCTGACCCCGGCCTTTCAATCGCTCCTCCAGCGCCTGCCTGCTCGGTGGCAGTATGAAGATAGCAACTGCCCCCGGTACCAGTTTGCGTACCTGGCGAGCGCCCTGCCAGTCAATTTCAAGGATCACGTCCAGCCCCCTGGACAACTGGTCTTCGACACCCTTTTGTGAGGTACCGTAATAATTGTCAAACACCTGCGCATGTTCAAGGAATTCCCCCCTGTCGACCATCGCCTGAAATACAGCGGCATCGACAAAGTGATAATCCTTGCCATCAACCTCTCCCGGGCGCGGCTTGCGCGTGGTATGCGAAACGGATAACACCACGCCACCCCCGCTGTTTTCCAGCAAGGCGCGCAACAGGCTGGACTTGCCGGCCCCGGATGGTGCAGAAATGATATACAGGGTTCCAATACTGGCCGTGGTCTCCCGGGTCATTTTGTTATTCTCCACACAAGTCTCTATTCGACGTTCTGGATCTGTTCGCGTAATTGCTCAATCAGCACTTTCAGTTCAACGGATATATTCGTCGTGCCTGCTGCAACCGACTTGGAGCCCAGGGTGTTGGCTTCACGATTCAGTTCCTGCATCAGGAAATCCATCCTTCGACCAGTCGGCTCATCGCGTTCCAGCACCCGGCGCAGCTCGCCAATATGACCGTCCAGCCGGTCCATTTCTTCATCGACATCCATTTTCTGGATCTGTATGACCAGCTCCTGCTCCAGCCGTCCCGGATCAGCCTCTGTATCCAGTTCGGCCAGACGCGCTTCCAGGCGTGCCCGCAAACCGGTACGGATCTCCGGCAGCAACTCGCGGGCCTGCACCACCAGCTTACTCATGGCGTCACAACGCTGCATCAACAGGCCTTTTATTTGTTCCCCCTCGCGTTCCCTGGAGGCCACCAGTTCATCGAGCGCCTGGTCCAGCAGTGACAGCGTATTCTTTACCAGCGGGCCGGTATCCGGTTTTTCCTCGCATACCACGCCAGGCCATTGCAGCAGCTCAACCGGGTTCAGCGGGGTTGCTTCCGGCAAACGGGCGCTGACCGCGTCACAGGCTGCAAGCAAGCGGGATAAATTCTCCTCGTCTATATCAACCGGAACCGTACCCGTCACATTCGGGCGATAGCGACAGGTACAATCCACCTTGCCACGGCCAAGCCTTCTATTGATGCGTTCACGTACCGCGGCCTCGGCCGTGCGCACTTCTTCAGGCAACCGCAGGCCTATCTCGAGATAGCGGTGATTCAGTGAACGTATCTCCCAGCTCAGCGTACCCTGGTCGGTTTCGGCCTCCTGCCTCGCGAAAGCGGTCATGCTGCGTATCATCGGTTCACCCGTTCAGCCATGGTTAAGCCCGCATATCACACGGGATTGACGAGCGCTCGCCACCTCGTGAGATATGCGAGCTAGAATAAGACTGTCATGGTAAGCCTTATCGGCGCACCGGAAAAGTGGAAAGACGGCATGCACTGTGAAACGGCCTCGACAAGCCGCCAGGGTGATCGCGATTACAACCAGGATCGTTATGGAGTGGCCCGGCGTGATAGCACGGTCATGCTGCTGCTGGCAGACGGACTGGGTGGTTCGGCACATGGCGAGCTGGCAGCCCAGGCATTTATTGACAGCATGCTGGAACAGTTCAGCGAGAGCACGCTGCCGCTGACAAACCCGCCGGATTTTCTGGTACAGGGTATCGAGCACGCACACCACGACGTCGTCGCAGCCGGCAAACAGCAGCAGCTCACGTCCGAATCACTGACTACCGGCGTTGCCTGCCTGCTCCAGGACCAGGTGGCCTGCTGGGCGCATGTCGGTGACAGCCGCCTCTACCTGTTACGCGACCAGCGGGTCGTCCTGCGTACCGAGGACCATTCCATGGTGGAAGAAATGATCCAGCGCGGCGAGTTGGAAGAATCCGAACGGGAAACGAGTCCCTTGCGCAACTTTGTAACCCGGGTGTTGGGAGGAAAGACGGGACCGCCGGAAGTCAGCGTTTCCGGCGAGATACCGGTCCTGCCGGGGGATGTACTGTTATTGTGCTCCGATGGCCTCTGGTCCGCACTGCCCGAGACCTGCCTGTTTGATCTTTGTTCCACCACAGCACTTGATCAAACCGTACAGGAACTGGCCAGCCAGGCGGAGCAGGCAAGTACACCCTGCAGTGATAACATCACCCTGACAGTCCTGAGGATGCTTGAGAATTAAAAGAAAAAAGCCACGCATACCGGAAACGGTATGCGTGGCTTTTGGATTCACGGAAACTGTCAGGCGGTCTTATATCTCTCCCAGCGGGCGAAGAAAGGTATATTGCGCCGGCTCCAGCACCAGTGTCTCGGCTGATTCACCGACATTGCCGCCAAGCGCGCTGAATGGCAATGACACGAGAAAGGTCGCGGCACCCACTACTGTACCAACCAGCATTACCGGCCTCATAAGGAGCGAATCCAGCAGGACATATCCAGCACCTGGTTTGGAATTGAAATCGTAGGTCTCACCTGCCGATGCTGAAGTGGCAATCGACAAACTGCCCAGGGCAAGTGTAAAAGCCATGAAATAAGTAATCAGCTTCCTGTTTGCATTTTTCATACGGCGCATCTCCAATTGTGTGATCCGGGTGACAGGATCAAATTCCGCAACACGGATACCCTGCTATCGACCGGTTATCCGCCTTTCTTGAATATACAAAAGCTGTAAAGCAATGAATGTGACGGCGTTCGAATACCGGGAACCCGCCCTCCCGGAACCGACAGTTGGCCAGCCACACCGGTCACTCTATGGGCAACATAATACAAACACAACAATCATTCAACTATCAATGACTTATATTTAATACCCCTGCCTGGGCCAGCACTTAAAGATCAGTCTCAGGTACCTGGGCTGCAGCGGCGGGCAAGACTTCGGGCTCTACACCGGGGCCCAGCATGACGGCCATCCAGCGCGTATTGGCGTTACTGTCCAGTGCAATCTTGATCGCGATGGTCAGTGGCACGGACAACAGCATCCCCACCGGCCCAAGTATCCAGCCCCAGAACACCAGCGAGAGAAATACCACCAGGGTCGAGAGCCCCAGCCCCTTGCCCATGAAACGCGGCTCGAGAAACGTGCCGATTACCACGTTCACCACGAGAAAGCCGATGCCCGTCAACAGGGCCGAACCAACCCCCAGTTGCACCAGTGCGAGTAATACAGCCGGTACGGCTGCAATGATGGAACCAATGTTGGGAACAAAATTCAGCAGGAAGGCGAGCAGACCCCATAGCAAGGGGTAATCAACCCCGAGGATGATCAGCCAGACAGCAATGGCAATACCGGTTGCCAGACTGGTCAGCGTCTTGATCCCCATGTACTGGTTGATGTTACTAATGGCCGCATTAAAATGACCGAGTGAATCCTCCGCATTGCTGCGGGCCGCACGCCACTTGCCGGGAAAACTGGCCGCCTCCAGCATCAGGAAAATCACGGTAATCAGGATAAGAAACCCGTTGGTCAGGAGACCTCCCATACTGCTCAGGATATTCGCCGCCATTTTCATGGCCTTGGCCGGGTCCATATAAGCGGATACTACTTCGGCTGAAACATGAATACCCCTGTTGTCCAGCCACGCGGCCAGGCTGCCCGTCATCTCCTTCAGGCGTACCTGGTAGTCGGGAAAGGTGCGCGAGAAATCCTCGACCGAGGTCCCGATAAAGGCGCCTACCAGGAAGACTGCCCCGACAAACAGGCCGAGCACAACCAGCAGTGCCAGGCCGGCCGGTAGCCCCCTGGCCTGCAACCAGCTATAGGGGGATGCGATGATGACCGCAATAAACAGTGCCAGCAAAAACGGGACCAATAAAGGCGCCGAGGCCTTCATACCCGCAACAATCACGACAAAGGCCGCCAGTGATACCAGCAGCCCGCTGGTTCTTGTTAATGCTGCATTATCCATAGTGGTCCCCGCCAGCCAGCCCCTTGACAGGCCTTTTATAGCAGGATGGCCTTTCAATGAACACCGCTCCCGCGCAAACACCCGGCACATATCGCGCTATAATCCGCGCCTCATTTACACACAGGAATGACATATGCGCCCCAGTAAACGCGCCCCGGACGAAATGCGCCACGTACGCATTACCCGTAATTACACCAAGCATGCCGAAGGTTCCGTACTCGTGGAGTTCGGTGATACCCGCGTGTTATGCAATGCCTCCATCGAAGAGCGGGTCCCCGGTTTCCTGCGCGGCAAGGGCTCAGGCTGGGTAACCGCCGAGTACGGCATGCTGCCACGTTCAACCAACAGCCGCATGGGGCGTGAAGCCGCACGCGGCAAACAGGGCGGTCGTACCATGGAGATCCAGCGACTGATAGGTCGCTCGCTACGCGCCGTGATGGACATGAAGATACTCGGCGAACGCAGCATTACCATAGACTGCGATGTGATCCAGGCCGATGGTGGTACCCGTACTGCCAGCATTACCGGTGGTTATGTGGCACTGGCTGATGCTATTCAAAGCCTGCTGGACACCGGTGTATTGAATAAAAATCCATTGACTGGCCGGGTCGCTTCCGTCTCCGTCGGCATATACGAAGGAACAGCGGTACTCGACCTGGACTACCCGGAAGACTGCAACGCCGAAACCGATATGAACGTGGTAATGAGTGATGCGGGAAGCTTCATCGAGGTCCAGGGCACCGCGGAAGGTCATCCCTTCAGCCAGGACGAACTGAATGCCATGCTGGCGCTGGCAAAAAAAGGTATCACGGAATTACTTGCCTGCCAGCAGGAAGCACTCGAACAGGGACAATGAAAGAAATCGTTCTGGCCAGCAGTAACCAGGGCAAGGTGCGTGAGATCAACCAGTTGCTCGCCGGACTCGACCTGCATGTACAGCCCCAGACAGACCACGGCGTGCCTGATATCGAGGAAACCGGGCTGACTTTTGTTGAAAATGCTCTCCTCAAGGCGCGCAACGCGGCTCAACACACCGGCCTGCCGGCAATTGCCGATGATTCCGGTATTGAGGTGGATGCATTAAACGGTGAACCCGGCATTTACTCGGCACGCTATGCCGGGAAAGGCGCCAGTGACCAGGCCAACCTGGAAAAGCTGCTCACCGAACTGGGTGATCTGCCCGAAGAAAAACGCACGGCACGCTTCCAGTGCCTGATGGTATACATGCGACACGCAAATGACCCGACACCGCTCATCTGCCAGGGCACCTGGGAAGGACGCATCCTGTTCAAGCCAAGGGGTGAAAATGGTTTTGGATATGACCCGGTATTCTATGTGCCGACACACGACTGTTCGTCGGCCGAACTGCCTGCGGATGTTAAAAATTCACTGAGTCACCGCGGACAGGCATTACGGAAGCTGCTTGCAGCTTTTTGCTAGCAGGCCAGTGTTCTACTCGTCGTCATCATCGGATACCACATCAATCACTGCGCCGGTTACCTTGAACGGTACCTTGGCCGTCTCAACGGCCAGCGTAGTCGCAGTCCCGACCACCGCCCCGACAACCATGGCGGCACACCCCTGCAACATGAGCAGGGAAACGGCCGCCAGCAGTAATTTCACAGCAACGCCCCGCCTGGTTTCTTTCAGCGATTTTTGCATGCTGTCCGCCCTTTTCCGATTTACCTTGTCCAAATATATAGTAAGGGAGCGCTCGCCGAATGTGAACTGGCACACAAATCAGGCTTCTGCAGCCCCGGTGTAATCACCCGCCTGCATGAAATAACGGAAGGTCTGATTTTTTCTTGAATCACCCGGTTCCCTTGCGCCGGGCAACGAAAGGTTTACAGTTACCGCTCCATGTTCCATTTCACAGCGACACCGCCATTAAGCCTCTACATCCATGTCCCGTGGTGTGTGCGTAAATGTCCCTATTGCGATTTCAACTCGCACGAAGTACGCGACACACTCCCGGAACAGGACTATGTCGATGCACTGATTGCCGACCTCGAACTGGACCTGCCCGGCGTCTGGGGCCGCACCGTGGAAACCGTTTTTATCGGCGGTGGCACGCCCAGCCTGTTTTCAGCAGACGCTATTGAGCGTTTATTAAGTGAAGTGCGGGCACGCATTCCCCTGAAACCGGGCGCCGAGATCACATTGGAAGCCAACCCCGGCACCGTGGACCAGGCGCGCTTCACGGGTTTTTACGAGGCCGGCGTCAACCGGCTGTCGATCGGGGTACAAAGTTTCCAGGCGGGCCTGTTGAAAAAGATCGGGCGTATTCACGACGACCGGGAGGCACTAACCGCCATCACTGCCGCACAACGGGCAGGCTTCACCAATATCAACCTGGACCTGATGTACGGCCTGCCGGGACAAACCACTGAACAGGCGCTGGCTGATTTACAAACGGCAATCGACCGGCAGCCGGCACACATATCCCGCTATGAACTGACCATCGAACCCAACACCTGGTTTCACCGCCACCCGCCCGAACCCGTCGATGATGAACGACTCTGGGAAATGCAGGAGACAGGGCGCGCCCTGCTGGATGCCAACGGCTATACACGCTACGAAGTGTCGGCTTACGCAAAAGACAACAGGCAATGCCGGCACAACCTGAACTACTGGCAATTCGGCGATTACCTGGGCATCGGTGCAGGGGCGCATGCCAAGATAACCGATGCATCCAGGCAGACCATCCGCCGCACGGCAAAAACACGTCACCCGCGCAGCTACATGGAAAACGCAAACAGCGAGCGACGCATCAGCTCCCGCAATGACCTGGGCGAAGCAGATGTAAAACTGGAATACGTGTTAAACGCATTACGGCTCGACCAGGGCTTTACGACTACAGGCTTTAGCGAAACCACCGGCCTGCCATTTTCCTGCATGCAGGAGACCATCACCGCGGCCTGCGAGAAGGGCCTGCTGGCACAGGAAAACGCCACCATCAGAGCAACACCAGGGGGACAGCAGTACCTGAATGAGCTGCTGCAATACTGGATAAGCGACACACCCGGGGAAGACAGTGCTAAAACCGGCTGATTGCCCCTACTGCGGCGAACACTTCGAAACCGAGGTGGACTGTTACAGTGGCAGCCAGGACTACATCGAGGATTGTCCGGCGTGCTGCCGACCCATAGAGTTCCACCTTGAAATCGGCCTTGATGAGGAATCGGCCAGCCTGACGACACGGCGCGACGATGACTGAATATCAACCGATTCTGTACCGAGCACAATATACAAAGAAAGGGGGTCGGCCCACCCTGTAAGCAAAAGCCACATCCTGATATCTTATTTATATTGTTTGATCCATGTCATTCAGAAAACGATGCAGCCACCTATAGTTAAAAGGTGGATCATGGTCACGCCGAATGGAGCATGCGGCCATAGCCATAGTTGGATAACACACTGACCAAAAAGGTGCACTCTGCATGGAAGATCTTTTCTCGTTCGCTGACGAACTCGGACCCGCCAAGATCGTGCACGCCTGCGAACCGTCGGTCGGCCTGAAGGCGGTGCTGGTCATCGACAATGTCGCCAAGGGGCCGGCTATCGGCGGCGTCCGCATGGCCACGGACGTCACCACGGAGGAATGCATCCGGCTGGCGCGGGCGATGACCTTCAAGAACGCTGCCGCAGGCCTGCCGCACGGCGGTGGCAAGGTCGTGCTCCTCGGCGACCCGAAGATGCCCGCAGACAGGAAGGAACAACTGATCCGTGCACTGGCGCAGCTGCTGCGCGGCGAACAGGAATACATCTTCGCCCCCGACATGGGAACCAACGAGGAATGCATGGCCTGGGTAAGGGATGAGATCAGCCGGGTCGTGGCGCTGCCACGCGAGATCGGCGGCATCCCGCTCGACGAAATCGGCGCCACCGGCTGGGGACTGAGCCATGTCGTGGATATCGCCCTGAATTACTGCGACTTCGAACTGGAGGATGCGCGCATCGTGGTCCAGGGCTTCGGCGCCGTTGGCAGGAATGTCGCGCGGTTCCTCACGGCCAGGGGTGCGCGACTGGTCGCCGTGGCGGACTCCCGCGGTGCCACACACAATCCCGAGGGCCTGGACGTTAGTGCACTGCTTGAATTGAAAGCGGCAGGCAAGAGCGTGGGCGACTATGCCGACAGCACCCGACTGGAAAGCGATGCCGTCATCGTCGTGGAGTGTGCCATCTGTATCCCGGCCGCAAGGCCCGACGTCGTCATCGAGGGCAACGTCCATCGCC
>DAOVYA010000119.1 GCA_030635865.1 Gammaproteobacteria bacterium
GCCAGCGTATAAACTAAAGCATTATACCTGCGCTGCCGTTATCAGTCTTGTTAACAGGCAAACCTTCTTGTTCAGATTAAATAATAGTAATGCCCACAGATCAGATACAGAATCCTTCAGGCAAAGATTCATCAAATTGGATCAAAAATACGCTTGGTTTTATTGCCTCGACTAGTTCTCCTGAACAAGAACAGGCAGCTCTACGTATTGCTATACCAGTATCTGTATTTGCTTATCTATTACTAAATAAACCAGCTACTACAGAAAGTTTAGGACTATGGACATTAGGCATTCAATTCGTCCTAACCTTTCTTGTGTTTGCATTATTTATATATGTCTCGACTATATTCTGGCCTCAACCATCACCTGCAAGACGAGTGATAGGAATTCTTGTTGATACAATTGGACAGAGTTATGCGCTTCACATAACCGGGCCATTAGGTGCACCTTGGTATGGTCTTTACCTTTGGATAATTTTAGGCAATGGATTTCGCTACGGTGAGAAGTATCTTTATCTATCTACCGCTATATCACTTTTAGGTTTTGCGTATGTTGCAAAATTCACCCCTTACTGGGCGGCCAACACAGGACTGGCAATTGGCCTGGCCTTCACTTTATTGCTGATCCCGGCCTACTCCGCCCTGTTGATCCGGCGACTGAATGAAGCCCTGAAGCGCGCCGACGATGCAAGCCGCGCCAAGAGCGATTTCCTTTCCTGCATGTCACATGAAATCCGCACTCCGCTCAACGGAATACTTGGCATGACGGATCTGCTGAAACTGAGGCCACTGGAACCACAGGACATGGAATGTGTTGAAACCATCCACACATCCGGTCATGCACTGGCGCGCCAGATTAACGAGATTCTCGACTTGTCAAAAATCGAGGCTGGTCAACTGACACTGGAACAGATCGAATTTGATCTATACGTATTGATAAATACGACATTACGCATTTTTCACACCCAGACAGAGGAAAAACGCCTGCAACTGCAGGAAATCATCGACCCGAAAACGCCCTTCCTGCTAACCGGTGACCCACACAAACTCCAGCAAATCATTATCAATTTAGTCGGAAACGCTCTCAAGTTTACCGAGCAGGGTATTATCTCCTTGCGCATATATCCACGCAGTATTGATACAGATCAGGCTGTACTGAGATTTGAAGTTGCTGATACAGGTATAGGTATACCTGCTGATCGACTCCAGGTTATTTTTGAACCATTCACCCAGGCTGACAGCAGCGTATCAAGAAGTTTTGGTGGAACCGGACTTGGCACGACAATCTGCAAGAACCTTGTGGAGCTGATGGGTGGGAAAATTGGTGTACATAGCACCCCGGGGGTGGGCACCACGTTCTGGTTTGACATACCTTTTATATCCGAGAGTCAGGATACCGCTGAACCCGGGCAACTGTGGACCAGCCAATGCAAGGTACTCTACCTGAATCCACAGGCAGATACACAGGGCGGCATTCACGCCAACCTGGCTGAGTGGAACATACCGTTTGATGTAGTAACGACTCTCGATCAGGCCAAAGGGCTCCTGGACTCACACGGCAATTATGCTGCATTGATAATTGACAATACGCCTTATGACCAGAGACTGGCTGAAATTATATCCGGCGAGAACACGAGCCTGACCGATGGTGCAAGAATCATCCTCATCAAAACAGAGCAATATCCAGCCAACATCAATGGAACCAATCAAGACCAGGTTTTCGTCCTTGAGGCACCGCTGGAGAGGAATATCCTTTTTAATGTACTGCATGCCTGTTACTCCAGGCACAGCACCGAGGATGATGTTATTCATTTCTCGCACAAACAGGTCAGCGAACAGCAAACAAACAAACCTCTACGCATTCTTGTGGGCGATGACAATGCGACTAACCGTGTTGTCTTACAGCGTATGCTGGAGAAACTTGGCCACCAGCACACTGCAGTTTCAGGCGGCGAGGCCATTCTTACCTCGCTCGAGGACAACCAGTACGATGCGGTAATCACAGATAAAAATATGCCTGATCTCGGCGGACTTGAGGCATACCAGGCCTACTGTTTTGCGCATGGTGGTAACCCGCCCGTGCCATTCATCATCCTTACAGCGGATGCCACTGAAGAATGCAGGGCAAGCTGCAAGGCAGCAGGAATCGATCTGTTTCTTACCAAGCCCGTGTCCCTGGCCAGGCTCCAGGAGACCCTTTCACACATACGCACTGCTGATGCAGATGTAATAGTTAATACAGAAACGGAAAATGTGCAGCTGGATGCTGATCTGGAAAGTCTCCCTGTTCTGAATGAGGATGAGTTTGAGAAACTCACAAATCTTACAGAAGGGGATAACAATTTCGTCATTGATTTAATCAGGAATTTCGAAACCGACGCAAAAAATGACCTCCAGGGCCTTGAGTCCGCTGTCGCAGGACACAATTGGACAGCATTCAGTGACTATGCTCACGCGCTGAAAGGATGCGCTCTTTATCTCGGATTAACCCGGCTCGCACAACTCTGCAAGATTACACAAAACCTTGATCTGGATGAGTTCAACAAGAATGGTATTGCACACGTGCAGGCCATAACTCGCGCAACAAATGATGCTATCCGGCTATTTCAGGACAAAGCCACTGCACTTGAAAACAAGGCCGTGCTCAAGTGATAAATATTTCCTTTATCAGGCAGAGTTATAATCAGCTATTCCAGCCATATTATCAGGGCTGATGTGCCGTCTTGCCTGGGCGCGTGCAAAATAAGCCATCAGGCGCCGGTTCTTTTCGCTAAGCTGTAGTGCAGTTTCCACCCAAAGCTCGACAATATCATGCAATTCCTCGTAATTAACCGGGTGAACGCGGTCAACGGCTGCCTGGAATCCATGATATCCGGGCGCCAATGATACATACCGTTGCATGTAGTCTTTGACAGCGGCTCGCCCTTCACCCTCCGGCGCCAGGATATCGACCACACCCATTTCATATAATTCTGTAGCCGTGTAGATACGATGATCCATGATTAGCCGATGTGCCATTGCCGGGCTGATCTTTCGTAACAGCAGAGGCAAGGCCCCCATTCCGGGAAACATGCCAAAAGTAATCTCCGGGAAACCAAACCGTGCCTGCTGCTCTGCAACCAGCACATTGGCGGATAATGCGGCTTCAAATCCCCCACCCAGGGCTTCTCCGGCCACGCATGCAATACTTGTAAATGGAATATCGTAATGACTTATAGATGCGTACTGGATATCGATACAACGTTGCGCATAGTCTCTGAGACCTTCTTCATCACCCGCCTCAATCAGCTCGATAAAATAAGCCAGGTCACCACCAAGACTAAATACTTTCTTGTCGGTAGAAGCGATTACCTGGAAAAGCAGCCTGTCATCACGATTTTCCTGGTAACCTGACTGGGCGGCCTGCCGGATAGAGCGCTGCACAGTCCAGACATCCTCGATCATTCCACGGGAAAAACAGGGACGTTTTTCGTATTTGAACTCGACCCATACCGCTCTTGCGGACTGGTCGAGCCTTATCTTGAGATGACGTAGACGTCGTTGCAGCAGGTCGTCATAATTTTGCATGACATAAACTCCTCACATAGATTTATTATTGTTTTTATAATTAGCACACATATTGTATTGTTTTTATACCGCACTTGCCGCGCATTTTCAAATAATTATTTAAATTCAATTGCTTATATTCACCCTAAGACACCGTGATATAAATATCCCCGAGCACAATATATTGTGTCCAGCTTGTCAATGAAATCACACATTCTGTGTTTTATCAGGAAAAACAGGTGCATCATCAAAACATATACCTGATCGGCACGAGTGGCAGAATATTTTGCATGATTATCTGCAAAATGTATTAAATCCGAAATGCACCCGGACATACCCATAATAATCGGTATCAGCAGCTGCCTGCTGGGAGAGAATGTCCGCTATGACGGCCAGAACAAGTACGACGGCTATATCGTTGAAACACTTGGCCAGTACGTGGATTTCCTGCCCGTATGCCCTGAGACAGGGATCGGTCTTGGAGTCCCCCGGCCACCGGTAAGGTTGCTTGGCAGGAACGGCCGCGTTTGTGCTGTTGGTATCGACAACCCCGATATCGACATTACTGAAGCCATCACCGGGTTTGGTAAAAAACAAGCTGCCACATTGAAGACCATTTGCGGTTATATTTTCAAGAGCAGATCACCCAGTTGCGGGCTTAACGACACACCGATTGTCATTGACTCCCGGGAAACATGTGGTCCGGGGTTGTATACCCGCCAGATCATTGCAGCCATTCCCCTGCTTCCCGTAACCGATGAAGTATCGCTCAAGGTTGAAAAATCAGGAATTAATTTTCTCGAGCGTGCCTGTGCCTTTAACCGCTGGCAACAATTCCTGGAAAGGCCTGTATCAGCCGACAGGCTAAGGATGTTCCATGTTCTGCATACCCCTGAACTGGAAAGACATCATGCAGACAAGGCTAAAGAATTATCAGACTCTCTGGGTTCCATAGAAGACCCGGTCCCGGTCTGGGCTGCACAAGTCTACCTGGAAAGATTTATGAGCGCCCTGCAGACACCTGTGATCACGAACATGCAGGCAGGAGAGCTGTTTGAGAAACATACACTGTTATCCGCAGCCCTCGCCAATCATGCTGACTGATCCTTAACCTTCATCAGCAGGACTGCACCGGCCAGGAATAACACCAGCAATGATAAAATACCTGTACGCGGATTGCCGGATAGTGCACCAATCCAGCCCATCATGATGGGACCAATAATAGCGGCAAACTTGCCCAGCATATTATAAAAACCGAAGAACTCGGCACTGCGCCCAACGGGAATCATGCGGGCAAACAGTGACCGGCTTAATGCCTGAACACCGCCCTGCGCAAGTCCGATCAACACGGCAAGAAAATAGAATTCCGCAGCCGTAGTCATTTGTGATGCCCACACCGTCACCAGCACATAGATTGACAGGCCGACAAGGATACCGGCCCTTGGCCCGAAACGGCTGCCCAGCCGGCCAAACAACAATGCCGAGGGGAAACCCGTAAATTGCGTTAATAGCAGTGCGAGAATCAGGTCGTTCTGGTTAAACCCGAGTGACAGTCCATAGTCAACCGCCATGCGAACGATGGTGTCGACACCATCGATATACAACCAGTAGGCAACCAGGAACAGCCATACATTTTGCAACTGCCTGACCTCGTGCAATGTCTTCCAGATACGCCGGAATCCCGCCAACAGTATCTGCACAGACCAGGCAGAACCATCGCTATCCGGCTCCTCGACAAACAGAAACAAGGGGATTGAAAACAACAGCCACCAGGCAGCGACGACAAGAAATGAAGCTTGCACCGCTGCAACAGAATCCGCCAGGCCAAACCACTCCGGGTGCAAAACCATTCCAACATTCAGTGAGAGCAATAATCCGCCACCGAGGTAACCGAGTGAAAACCCCAGCGCGGAGGTCCTGTGCATATCCTCGGCGCGACTGACAAAGGGCAATAATGAGTCATAAAATATATTGCTGCCCGAGAAACCAATCAGGGCAAACACATACAGGAACATTGCCAGCTGCCAGTCACCTTTCCCGACCAGGTACAGCCCCGCCGTCATCAATACCCCGAGCAAGGCGAATGCCAGCAACATGGCCTTGCGCCAGGCGAGCTTGTCCGCTACGGCTCCCAGCAACGGGGCCAGCAGCACAATCAGCA
>DAOVYA010000285.1 GCA_030635865.1 Gammaproteobacteria bacterium
GCGTCATCAAAATCCCGCGAATCTTCACCGTCAATCGTGACCAGCGGCAGCTCGCGCAGGTCTTCCCGCCCACGGATTGCATCCATTGGCACTTCCTTGCCGAATACCCGGATTTCCTTTTCCACCTCGGCCGGCCAGGCCTGTGGAATTTCATGGCTGCGAATGGCGACATCGATCTCCATCCCCGGGGCCATGTGATCACCCAATACCTCGGCAACGCGTCCTACCGGTGGTTTTCGCTTACCGGGCTGTTCGATGATTTCAACCGAAACAATCTGTCCATGAGCAGCATTGTTTTTCTTGTCGGCGGGTATCGCGATGTCATGTGCAATACGCTTGCTGTCCGGTGTTACAAAATTCACGCCACTCTCAGTGTAAAAGCGGCCCACCACGGTATGCGTATTACGCTTCAGGATTTCGACCACATCACCCTCGCGCCGGCCGCGCCGGTCAACCCCGGTAATGCGCACCATCACCCGGTCATCGTGGAACAGGGATCGCATCTGGCGGGCCGAGAGATAGACATCATCACCCTCGTCATCCGTTACCAGGAAGCCGAACCCGTCCCGGTGGCCGATAACACGCCCCTGGACCAGGTCGAATTGATCGGCGAGTGCATAACAGTCACGCCGGTTACGCACCAGTTGCCCGTCACGGACCATGGCCCCCAGGCGTCGGCGCAGCGCCTCAACCCCCTCTTCCGAATCAATTTTCAGCAAGGTCTCAAGGCGCTCGAGGTTTACCGGCCGGTCTGCCGCGGTGATGACCTCGAGGATATATTCGCGGCTGGCTATCGGTTTCTCATAGCGAGCCGCCTCGCGCCCGGCATGCGGGTCACGTGTCCGTGGTTTTGAGGTTTTCTTTTTTCTCTGCATAAGTAAAGGCTGGAGGACGTCAATCCCGCTAGTGTGCGGCCAGCCATGCCAAATTGACAAGATAAATATCAGGCGGTAGAGTTCGCGGCTCGCCAGACAGCTTCCGGCTGTCCGTCACTGCGCCGAGGTGGTGAAATTGGTAGACACGCTAGCTTCAGGTGCTAGTGGGGGTAACCCCGTGGAGGTTCAAGTCCTCTCCTCGGCACCATTAAAAACCCGCTTAATATCACAGTCAGGAGCCGCTTACGCCCAGCGTGCCGGCCCGGACATGCAACGAAAGGCATCACCCGTATAACCCCATGAATTTACTCACTTCTCTTTGACATGGGAGCACAACAGGCTCATTATCTGCAACCGCAGACCATGCAGGCAAACAAAGACCATCGGTTGCCTGTGAAGGGAATAAACAAAAGCCCCGTCAAGACGGCATGTTTAAACAGGGAGTCACTTTTTGAAAAATTCAATCCGCGCACTGCTTTTTGCTGTGCCCCTCATCCTTGCATCCACAGTAATCCTCGCCAATGAGCTGCTTGTGGCTGGCACCCTGGGTATCGACGGCGCGATGGGACTGTTTTTCGACCAGGATAGTGTCACTGCAACAACCGTAGGCGGCAATTGCGACGCAGGCTGCACAACGTTTATCGACGGCGGCTTTGCCGGGGCGCTGTCCGGTGGCGCACAGGCTTCACCGGGATTTGCCGGGCTGGAATACGACATTGCTGACCCGGTTGACGGGATCATGGGTGTAGCCGCCTTCGGCCGGACAGGAGATGGGCCAGCACCAATTCCATGATACGTCCATCAACAGACAAGACAGCGACATAAACAAACCCGGAATCACCCGGGTTTGTTTATTTTATAGCCCGAAAAACCGGGAACGTTGTGATATAAATAACTATCAGGCTCATCAACATGGATTGAGTATGCCGCCTTCCCTGCCCGAATATTATGACAAACTGGTCCTGAAGCAGCCCTGGCTGGTGCTGCTGATCATCAGCCTGGTTTGCATCGTCTCTGGTTATTACGCAAGCGAATTCAAGCTCGATGCCTCTGCCGAGTCCCTGGTCCTCGAAAATGACGAGAGCCTGCACTATTACCGCTCCATCCGTGCCCGTTATGGTGCAGATGACAGCCTGATCGTGACCTATACGCCTAACGACGACCTGTTTGGCGCTGATGTACTGGCAGACCTGGAACAGTTGCGCAGTGAACTGGCAACCATGAAGCGGGTCGAGTCGGTCATCAGCCTGCTGGACGTACCCCTGATCAGCAGCCCACCGATTACCCTGGCTGAATTGCACGAGGAAATCCGCACCCTGAAAAGCCCGGAAACCGACATTGAACTGGCCCGGCATGAATTTATTTCCAGCCCCTTATACCGAAACCTGATCATCAGCCCGGATGGACAGACAACTGCCCTGCAGGTAAATTTCAAACGCGATGAAACCTACTACCGGCTGCTGAATCAGCGCGACCGGTTGAGAGAAATCCAGTTGACCACCGGTCTCCCGGGGAAGGAAGCCGATGAACTCGACCGGATAAGTAGCGAATTCAACGCTTACCGGGCCAGCATGCTGGAGCAGCAAGACAGGGATATCGCAATCGTCCGCTCCCTGATGGATAAACACAGGAGCAATGCGACGCTCTATCTCGGCGGTGTACCCATGATCGTGGCCGATTCCATCGGCTTTATTCGACATGACCTGGTGACATTTGGCGCAGGCGTACTGTGCTTCATCATATTCATTCTGGCTACCGCTTTTCACAAGCTCCGCTGGATCCTGCTCCCACTGGTGACCTGTTTCTCAACGGCGCTGATTATGATCGGGCTGCTGGGGCTGATTGACTGGCCGGTAACCGTCGTCTCATCCAACTTTATTTCACTGCTGCTGATCCTCACCCTGTCATTCACCATTCACCTGATCGTACGCTACCGTGAATTACACGCAGAAAATCACGAAACAGACATGTTCAGCCTGGTGCAGCAAACCATTCGCAGCAAGGCAATCCCCTGCTTCTACACGGCCACCACGACCATGGTTGCATTTGGCTCACTGTTATTCAGCGGCATCCGCCCGGTGATCGATTTTGGCTGGATGATGGCCATTGGCAC
>DAOVYA010000153.1 GCA_030635865.1 Gammaproteobacteria bacterium
CACCCTGGCTGGTTACAGAACCGGCCATGGTCATGGCGTAGGCAGGCCTGGCCAGCTTTAAAGCAGCCAGTCGTGACGCTTGCTCAAGCGCGGCAATGGGCAGCCGGCCAGAAACCATCCTGCCGAATACAGCGGTGTTTTCCATTCCCAGTGTCTCCAGTTTACGCACCAGTTGATCCACATCGCCCGCAGCCACTGCGTCAATGGTGACCTTTTCATCCTTTATCCGGATCAATTTTCGCGATGACCGAAACTTGTGTTTCAAAACCCTGGCACCGCCACGCTGCCTGAAATCCCGGTGTTCGTGATAGAGCATACCGAGGTCGAACCCTATCCTGGCCATCTCGCCGTCCTTGCCGACACGGTCCGGACCGGAAAATGATTCGATAGCACGTATTCCGACAGGTGTGTTCCTGTCTTTGATCAAACCGGGCGGTTTAATCTTGGGGGTAAAACCGGGCGCTGCCGTCGCCGTCATGGCCATAGCCAGCACCAGTACCAGTGCCAGGCTAAAAAATATCCTTATTATTTTCATCAAACGTCAGCCAGCGAGATTTTGTTGCAGATCCATGCACCGTATGCGCCCAATAATGTTAGCTAAATCATATATATAATTTGTCTACCATGCTTCTACATCGCCCAAAGTAGGGTGTGTCCAGTATAGATGAGAGTCACCGGTGGATACATCACGGGAATCGGGCAGCACTGACCACAACCCACCCGCTTGGTCGAAATTCAATTAATTTTCAACCGCTTGAGTAATACCAACAACAGCCCCCAGGTAACCTGGAAGGACTTTGCCAGTGTTTCATAACGATGGTTAATGAGACCGGTACTACTCTCAGGTACCCAGCAACACCGAGTCTGGCAGAGTAATCTGCATCTCGACCGGCAAGTGATCGGAGAGGGAAAAGTTCAGGGCCTTTACGTGATCGACCCGCAAGGTTGGTGTGACGAGGATATGATCAAGATTCTGCTGAGGTCGCCAACTTGGGAAAGTATGCATTTCATGGGTTGGCTCACGCATAAGGGTACGGTCGATCAGGTAATCCATTTCCCTGCTGTCAGAGCCACAGTTCAGATCGCCCATCAAGACAACGTGGCGGTATTCATTGACGATCTCGCTGATGTAGTCGAACTGTATCATGCGTGCACGCCGGCTCAACGCCATGTGCAGGATAAGCACCACCAGTGAATCATGCTTTGAACCGTAGCGAATAAACAATGCACCACGCCCGGGGATCCGGCCTGGCAGGCGATGTTCAACAATTTCGGTTGGAGTAAAACGGCTGAGGACGCCGGTACTGTGACTGGCGAAACGCCCGATACGCCGGTTGGTCTGGTCATACCAGAAAGGCATACCGGACTTCTCGCTCAGGTACTGTGTCAGGTTTATATAACCACTGCGCAAGCTGCCTGCATCGAGTTCCTGCAAACCAACAACATCATAACCCTGAACCAGGCGCGCTATACGGTCAAGATTGCTGAAGCGTTGCGCATGGGGCAGGACGTGTTTCCAACTGTGAGTGATGTAGTGACGATAACGCCCCGTCTTGATACCAGCCTGGATATTGTAACTGAGCAACCGGATGCGTTGTCCCATATGAAACTCCGTATCGGACGGTGCCCGAAATTCGGAAAACTGCTGTGCTGAAGTAGCTTGATCAGGCATACAAGGGTTTCTATTTCCTCTACCAGGTTAATTAAATTTCGGTAACAACGGGTCAATCCATGGCTCCCGCCAACTACAAGTATACTCGGCAGAGCCCCTTTTATCTTCAGGAAACCCGGCTTAATTGCGCTCCTGCTCAATAAGGTAATTCACGACCTTGATTGCGTTCTTGCTGCCTCGCGCCATGCCCAGGCCGGTTCTGTACTTGCCATTTACAACGAGCGTCGGTACACCGGTAATCGCATAACGCCTCGACATCTGTTTTGCGTTGTTGATTTTTACATTCATGGCAAACGAGTTGATGGTACTTTTGAATTCCTCGGCAGAAACACCCTGTTCAACAAAGAAGTCCTGCAGTGCCGCTTCATCTGTGATTTTCCTGTTTTCCTTGTTAATGACTTCAAACAGTGTGTCATGTGTCTTGTCGAGCACTCCGAGCAGTTCCGCCGTGTAATAGGCCTTCGCCAGCAACTCCCAGCGCTTGGAGACAATTCCCGGGATGCGAACAAATTCCACATCATCCGGCTTGCTGGCCAGCCATTCCTGTATATAGGGTTCCAGTTGATAACAGTGCGAACAGCCGTACCAGAATAATTCCACCACTTCGATTTTATCGCCGGTTGACGTCGGCTGTGGATTGGACAGCTCAATATAATCCTGGCCTTGCGTAAAACCTTCTGCACTTGCCGAAATTGAAACAAACATCGGTATCAGCAGGGCAACGACCCATCTTGTTACAGTTTTCATAGAAATAACTCCATATTAATTGTAGCTATGGGAACCTCAGGTGATTTCGTGCATTTCATCATTGCGAACCTGACAAAGCAATCCTTGTCATGCAGTCCAGTGGACCAGATATATTCAGATGTTTTTGAGCTGGACACACACGGGCGAAACGTAGCTAGTAATCGCACCAATGGCATTGGTTGCAGCATTAAAGAAGTGGCTATCCTGCCCGGTAATATCTTGTGAAGGGTCGACACCACTTTCCCTCAAAAGTTCCGCACATACTCGCCAGCATGGTCTGCAATGCTTTATATGCAGGTATCGGGGCCGGCGGACATGTACACCCCGTGGTAACAGGGGTGTAAGCGCGGTATGTTCAGTGCAGCCCCTGGATGTAACTGGCTACGGCGCGGATTTCCCTGTTGGTCATGCGGGCCGAGAGAATCTGCATCATCTTTTTGGCATTTTCGTTTACCCGCTTACCCTCGGCGAAACCATGTAACTGGAGTTCTACATACTGTGCATGCTGTCCACGCAATGCCGGGTACAATGCGGCAGGATTACCCGCACCTCTCGGGCCATGACAACCCATGCAGGGTGCAATACCACTCTCGGCATTACCGCTACGGTAGATCTTTTCGCCCAAATCCACCTGTTTGGGATCAGCTGCGCCTGTATTGACTTTCTGACTCGCATAATAAGCGGCGACATCTTCACGTCCCTGCGCATCCAGTACATTTGCCATCGGTTTCATGGTGGCATTCTCGCGCTCACCGTCTTCAAAGAATTCCAGTTGTTTTACGAGGTAGTCTGCATGCTGACCAGCCAGCTTTGGCCACGCCGGATTAACGCTGTTGCCATCCGGACCATGACATGCTGCACACTGTCCAGCCTTGGCCTTGCCGGCCACCGGGTCACCTGCAGCCTGTGCCTGTCCCGTTGCAATAGAGGTGAGCAAAATAGTTGATATAACCAGCCAATTCTTCATTTCAGACCTGCTCCTGTAGCGCCCTGCCGGTATGCTGACAGGTGTTGCGATGTGTCGGTAGAATACCCGCCTGCGTGGCGGCGAAAAGGGCTCTTTTTATACCCGCCTGAGCGTAAGGGGTCAACACAGCAATGCGGGACAAGATACTTCCAAAGAGACGCTGGGTCGCGTCTAATGCCACGCCAGTCATGAAGAATCATTATCAACAGACCGTATTTATCCTCGGCACGCCCGATTCGCGTCACGCACCGGCTGATAAGGGGGCTGAGGTGGCCTTCGCCGGCCGCTCCAATGCAGGAAAATCCAGTGCACTCAATGTGATAACCGGCCAACGGTCACTGGCGCGCATCAGCAAGGCTCCGGGCCGTACCCGTGAAATCAATTTTTTCCAGGTCCGCGACCAGTTGAGGCTGGTCGACCTGCCCGGCTATGGCTACGCCAAGGTCTCCAAGTCAATGAAAGGCCAGTGGCAACGCAATATCGCCCGCTACCTGGAAACCCGCCAATCACTCTGCGGCGTCATCCTGTTAATGGATATACGCCACCCGTTCAAGGACACCGACCAGCAAGTGCTCAGCTGGTGCCATGCAGCCGAATTACCGACCCATGTACTGCTTACCAAGGCCGACAAGCTAAAACGGGGCCCGGCCAAAACCGCCTTGTTACAGGCCCGCAAGCAATTGCCGCAGTGGCATCCGCAGGCTTCTGTACAACTGTTCTCGGCCCACACCCGGGAAGGCAATGAAGCGGTCCAGCAGGTATTGGACCAGTGGCTGGGGTTGGCTGAGAACAGTTCCTGATCAGCGGGTTGTTATGACTATGCCTCGGCGACCGGGCACTCATGAGGAACGAACATGTTCTACAACTATCGTGAGTTTTCAGTATTTATATTGGTAATTGACAACATTTATCTGCTTTTAGATTAAAGAAACCGACATAAAAAAACCCCGGCATCAGGGAAAGAATAGCCGGGGTTTCAAAAACACCCGGTTCTGGAGAACCGGGCTGGAGGATGGATTACCCAGGGAGGGGGGTGAATCCAACGTCTCCGTACTTAATGTGACCCCGTTGCCCCAAAAAGGTTCACGATGATCCAGGATTCCCTGCAGACCTTTGCTGACAGTCCTGAAGACACAACAGGCTTGGATCATCACTTCACTTCTTAAGTAGATATTAGTGAGCACTTTAATATTTGTGAATTATATATATACAGTTATAAATAATTGAAATATTTGCTGGTTTACATTCATATACATTGAATATTTCTCTCGCCAAGACGCAGAGCTCGCAAAGTAAAACCACCACTATAAAGGCAAATTAATAATTCATTCCTGGCGCCTTTGCGCCTTTGCGAAAGTATTTTTTTGAATGGAAGTATCAATGCAGGATTTTCTGCCCTGGACAAAATGCTGGCTGGCGCGAACCGTTCTACCTGCCCTAGGAGTCTGTCGGACTTAGTATGAATCTACTGCGGAAAAACCATTTTGGCCAGATTCTCCGATCCATTTCGTTAAATAGGCTCACTATTCGCCTCAATGGATCAAAGAATCTGACTCAAAATGGCTTCCCCTCGCTACGATCAACTAAGTCCGACAGACTCCTAGGGCAGGTAGAACGGTTCGCGCCAGCCAGCATTTTGTCCAGGGCAGAAAATCCTGCATTGATACTTCC
>DAOVYA010000289.1 GCA_030635865.1 Gammaproteobacteria bacterium
ATCATTCAGGCAGCTCCCGTACCACTTGGTCCCACTCTTCCTCAATACCCGTCATGAATTCCCTGTATTGCATTGTCTTCCCCTTGTGACCCTCGTGGCACAATCATTATCTATCCTTGCCAGTGAATAAAGGCAGCTGCGAAAAAAGGCAATCATTCTCATTTACCAGCAGCCCCTTTCTTGCTGCCGACAGGCCTGTCCAGGCCGAAAAGCAGACTCTCCTCACCTGACAAAAATTCGTATATTACTGATTAAATTACATAAAATAGATGTGACAATATGACACATTAGTATTTTATAATATTATGATACTATTGATAGTAAGTAATACAGGAGAGGTACAAATTCTGGACATAAATACATTTTTCAAACAAATCATTCTGACGCTTACCTTGCTGTCAGGTCTCGGCCTGGCGCAGGCCGAAGAGGCCGAGGAAGTCGATGTCTGCGAGCCATTCCAGGATGGCGTCGTCAATGAGTCATTACTGGCAACCATGTTATCAGCCGCAGAGGACGGGCACCTCTACCGTATTCAGCAGGCAAGCTCGAGAGTGGGATTCTGTGTGGACAGCAAGCTGTCGCGTATCGAAGGCGACTTCCATGATTTTCAGGGTGGCATAGCACTCGATACCGGGGACAAGACTGACGGCCAGACCATGATCCTGATCAGGGCCGCAAGCCTGGATACCAAGGGCGCATTCATCGAGAACATGCTCAAGAGCGAGAGCTTTTTTGATGTAGAAAACCATCCGGAGATCCTGTTTGTCAGCAATGGCTTCAGATGGACGGGTGCGGATACCGCTGTGCTCAAGGGCAAACTTACCATGCGCGGGATAACGAAACACGTCATCTTCCATGTTACCTTGACGGCACTTGATGGCAAGCAGGTCAAGGTTGCAGAGAAGATTCTCGTTAAAGCGACCACAACGATCAACCGTTCTGATTTCGGTATGGATACCCTCGCCTCCATGGTGAACAACGACGTTCAGCTGTGTATGAGTGTCGAGGCACTGAAATTCCAGACCATCAGCAGCCTGGGTGCAACGGTGGCTGGACAGTCTTCCAGCCTCGTTGCTGTACCGACACCGGGGTGAATCTTTCAGTAAGACACGGGGATTAAACCAAGTATGCATCGCGGATGCGATCCGCTCCTACAAATGCATCCATTGTTGTAGGAGCGGAGCGGATCCGCGATTGTTTAACCTCCGGGACAATAGGACGCCGGCGACTCAAAGCTCGACAAAACCGGAGCCACCGACCTGGGCATGCATAAAGCTGGCAATCAGGGCCGCAGAACGCCGGGCGACAACCACCCGTTCATCATCTGCATCGACTGCTGCCAGTGACTGAAGAAAAGTCATCTCGTCTTTTCCACCCGTGTAAGCGAGGATAGCCACTGCATAGAGTGACGCCCTTCCCTGCCCTTGACCGGCCAGCTGTTTGATGGCCGGTAACACCGGTTTTCCGATTCGGATTAAAGCAGCAGCGGCCCGGCCTTGTACCTCCGCGACCGGATCATGCAATGCCGCGATCAATCCGGGAATAACCTCAGGTATACCAAGCTCGCCGAGGCGAAACGCCGCCCACATGCGACGCGTATCCGATGCATCGTCCCGCAGCACTTCAATCAGCGCCTGAACAGGATCTGCAGAGGATAACAACCTGATCTTCCAGATCGCCTCGGTTGCCGCCTGGCGCACCCTGTCTGACGGGTCATTGGCAAGCGAGAACAGGTAATCCAGCGCCTCCCGGTTGCCCAGTTCACCCAGGGCCATGACCATCCAGAGACGCAATTGTGGATCACTGGCCGCGTCAATGATGGGTGATACAGCGCGTTCATCACCGATACGGGCGAGTGCGTTGGCCGCCGTCACCGGGGTATTGCCCGCCCTTACCGCCTCGATCAGAACAGGTACGGCACGACGGTCACCGATCATGCCCAGTGATTGCATGGCACACAGACGCAGGTCGCGGTTACCCGGATCGAATGCCGCCTCGGTGAGTGCGCTCAATGCGCGTGGATCTTTCAGGTAACCCAGCGCACTGGCCATTACGCAGACCCGCAGCGTACCGCCAGGGTCATGCATGGCACGAATCACGGCTTCCACGGCGCGCGGATCGCGTCGCAGCGCCAGTTGTTTTGCTGCCTGCCAACGGGTTTCCGGCTGGTTTGCTGCAAGCCCCGTCAACAGCGAAGCCGTGGGGGTTTCATCCGGCACAAGTGCACGTGACGGACCTGAAAAATGTACGGCCCTTGCACTGCCCAGCTCAGCCTCCAGCAGACGTTGCTGGACCTCGGTATGAATATCGTCCTGCGCTGGCGGGCGCCACAGCAGAACAGCACCGAGCACCACTACCCCGGCAAGAACCCAGCTGGAACGCAACAACATCGACCACCTCCGGCAGCGGTTCGAATACCCGTGCAACAACGGCCACCTGATGGTTACAGTATAGAAGCAATAAAAGAGACCAACAGGAGCGCTTCTCACGCGCGATTTACAAGCTATTGAGCAAATCGCGGATGCGATCCGCTCCTACAGCAATTAGACGTCTCTATAGGGACGGATTGTGTCCGTGTTTTTTTGCCATCTCGGGATATCTCGCCTGCGAGGCGCTCCTACAGATGCACCGTTTATTGTAGGAGCGCCTCGCAGGCGCGATGCAGGCTTCAAATACTGCTCACCCTCCCGGCAACTGCCCCCTGACCTTCTCAACGATCGCCACCAGGTTTTCCTTGTTCGCTTCCGGAAGTGATGCCAGCTCACGCAGCCGCTCACTGTAATCTTCGGTCACCTTCAAGGCCTTGCCCGTCATCTCCTCCAGCATTGCTGGCGGAATGCCCAGGTTCTTTGCCAGGTTCTGCAGCGCCCCTGCCAACCCCGTCGTTGACCCGCTCGCATCATCCATCTCGCCATAACGGCCAAACGG
>DAOVYA010000271.1 GCA_030635865.1 Gammaproteobacteria bacterium
CAGACAGTGGCAAGGGCAACCGCTTGTTACTCGATTTTCTGCGCGTGCATCGTTACAAGGAGCATACACTGATGCTCAACGAAGCCGTGGAAGATGTCACCACGCTGCGCACGGCATTACGGCAGGCGGATGAATTGCTGTCATCGGTGCCGGCCAGCACCCCCTGGAAAGAGCTGGAACCACGTCTGCGCGCCCTCGGTTTCGAGCCCGGCTGGGGCAAGGATGCGGCACGCGTCAGAAGTTACATGGAACTGTTGCTGGATATCCTCGAGGCACCCTCGCCCACCAGCCTCGAAGAATTTCTGAAAAACATCCCCATGATCTTTTCCATTGCGATCCTGTCGCCACATGGCTGGTTCGGACAGAGTGATGTGCTCGGCCGTCCGGATACCGGTGGCCAGGTGGTCTATATACTCGACCAGGTGCGCGCACTGGAACGGGCCATGCACAGCAGCCTGCTCGAACAGGGGCTGGATATCGACCCGCAAATACTGGTCGTGACACGCTTGATACCCGAGGCCGAGGGCACGACCTGCGACCAGCGCATCGAGGCCATTGCCGGAACGCGCAATGCCCGCATCCTGCGTATCCCTTTTCTGGATAAAACCGGCCAGGTGCTACCACGCTGGATATCACGTTTTGAAATCTGGCCTTACCTCGAACGTTTCAGTCATGACGTCGAGCGCGAAATGCTGGCAGAACTGGGCGGGCGGCCCGATTTTATCATCGGCAACTATTCCGACGGCAACCTGGTGGCATCGCTGCTGTCTCAGCGCCTGGGCGTGACCCAGTGCAACATTGCACATGCACTGGAAAAGACCAAGTACCTGTATTCCGACCTGTACTGGCGCGAGAACGAGGAACACTACCACTTCTCCTGCCAGTTCACTGCCGATCTTATCGCCATGAATACGGCTGATTTCATCATTACGTCCACCTACCAGGAGATCGCCGGCACCAGTAACAGCGTCGGGCAATACGAGGCCCATGGTGCCTATACCATGCCCGGATTGTACCGTGTGGTGCATGGCATCGACGTCTTCGATCCCAAGTTCAATATTGTATCGCCCGGCGCAGATGAGGAAATCTATTTTCCGTACAGTGAGTCTGCCCGGCGTCTCACGCACTACGATGAGGATATAAAAGACCTGCTGTTCGGTGCCGATGGTGGCGACAAGCGTGGCGTGTTGTTTGATACCGGCAAACCATTGTTATTCACCATCGCGCGCATGGACAAGATCAAGAACATTACCGGCCTGGTGGAATGGTACGGCGCCTGCCCGGAACTGCGCGAGGAAGCGAACCTGGTGGTTGTGGCCGGATACATCGATCCTGCACGGGCAAGCAACGAGGAGGAATACGAACAGATTCAGCGCATGCACCAGCTGATGGATGAGTACGAGCTGGATGGCCAGGTCCGCTGGCTGGGCATGTACCTCGAGAAGGCCTTTGCCGGCGAGTTATATCGCATCATTGCCGATTCTCACGGTGCCTTCGTGCAGCCGGCCCTGTTCGAGGCCTTCGGACTGACCGTGATCGAGGCCATGAGCACCGGCCTGCCGACCTTCGCGACCTCTTTTGGTGGCCCGCTGGAGATCATCGAGGATAATGTTTCCGGTTTCCATATCAACCCCAACCACGGAGCAGAAACGGCACGGCTCATGGCGGACTTCCTTGTCCGTTGCCGCGAGAACCCGGCTGAATGGCAGCGCATCTCGGCAGGGTCACTGGCGCGGGTCAGTGCACATTACACCTGGAAGGGCTATGCGGAGCGCCTGATGACACTGTCACGCGTATACGGGTTCTGGCATTACGTCACCGACCTGGAACGTGATGAACTCAGGTGCTACCTCGAAATGTTCTACAGCCTGCAATACCGGCCACTGGCACAGGCCATGCAGGACTGATTTTGAGGCACTTTTTGCTCCTCGCTCATAGCCTCTAGCGGTACTTGCGCAGGTACATCCATTCAAATCCGCGTTTCGCCCAGTGGAACAGGCGGCTGGACGGCAGGACAAAACTGCGCTTTTCGGTGCGGGCGACCAGCATGCCACTGGTGCGGCTGTCAACGATGCATACCAGTTCCGATTTGAATGTGTCGGTTGGCATTTTGCCGCTGAATTCGGCCATCAGGTTGGTGACGGCAGTGCTTGCCTGCAGGTCCGCCATGTGGGCCTGTTTGGGCAGCCATTCCGGACCCGGGAAGCTGCCGGAATCACCCGCCACGTAGACCTTGTCCTGGCCTTCCACCTGGCAGTGCGCATTGGCCTTGAGCAGACCGCCCGGTGAGCGTGGCAGGTCGGTATTGTCGAACCATTCGTTGCCGGTCATGCCCGGCATGAACAGGATCAGGTCGGCCTCGAACTCGCCACCCTCGGTAATGACCTTGCGGGCCTCGAAGCCCTTCATCTTGTGCCCCAGGTGGGTATCGATGTTACGCCGCGCCATTTCTTTCAACAGCCCGCTGACAGCCTTCGGACCGAGACGGGCACCTGGTTTTTCCGCAGGCGTAAAGAATATCAGCTTGAAGCGGTCACGCTTGCCCTGCTTGCGCAGCCAGCTGTCGATACCGAACAGAAATTCGAATACCGGGCCACCTCGCATTGCCGAGGGCTCCTTCGGATTACCGGCAAACCCGAAGGCCAGGGTACCGCCCTCCATGGCCGCCAGGCGGTCGCGGATCTCGACCGTGGCAGCAATACCGCCGCAGGGGGTGATGCTGTGTTCGATGCCCGGCAGCTTGCGCAGGAAGCGTCCGCCGGAGGCGATGATGAGGCCATCATTGCCAATTTTTTCCTTTTCCGTGATGACGCTGCGACCGTTGTCCTGCAGACCGGTGACGGCCGCCTGGTGGTAGTTGACTTGCATGCGCCGGAAAAAATTAGCCAGCGGGATTACCAGGTCTCCGGGCTTGCGTAATCCGGTCGGGATCCAGATGGTGCCGGGGAAATAGACGAATTCCGGCCTGGGGGCGATGACATCGATGTGCAGACTTGCATCTGCTGCGCGCAATTTCCGGATTGCGGTCAGCGCTCCAAAGCCGGCTCCAATGACGGTTACTCGGGTCATGCCTGTTCTCCTTTCAGCAATCCAGTGTCAAGGGGTGCTATATGACATGAC
>DAOVYA010000321.1 GCA_030635865.1 Gammaproteobacteria bacterium
GAAACCTGCGCAATTAACCCCGGGCGAGATCTGTGTACTGCCGGTTCCACTGCAGGCACGCGCCCGGCAGGGTCGGCTGGACCCTGCCAACGCCCGCTACGTCCTTGACACACTGGACCAGGCAATTACCGGCTGCCAGTCCGGTGACTTCGACGCACTGGTTACAGGCCCGGTACACAAGGGCATGATTAACGATGCCGGTATCGCATTCAGCGGTCATACCGAGTACCTGGCAAAAGCCACCGGATCACCCGATGTAGTCATGCTACTGGCAAGCGATGAGCTGCGCGTTGCCCTGGCCACAACCCACATACCCCTCTCACAGGTCAGCACCTGCATAACACGAGATAGCCTGACACGTGTGATCCGGGTGTTGCACAGGGGGCTACAGTCAAGATTCAATATCCGGGAACCGCGTATACTCGTGTGCGGGCTTAATCCGCATGCCGGCGAAGGTGGCCATCTCGGTCACGAGGAAATCGATACCCTCGTCCCTGTACTGGAATCACTGCGCAATGAAGGCATGGAACTCGTCGGCCCGTTACCGGCGGATACGATATTCAGTGCAGACAATATCGAAAGCAGCGACGCCATACTGACCATGTACCATGACCAGGGATTACCGGTCCTGAAGTACAGCGGCTTTGGCCGTGCCGTCAACATCACGCTCGGTCTGCCGATCATCCGTACCTCCGTTGATCACGGCACGGCACTGGAACTCGCCGGCAGTGGCCATGCAGACAACGGTAGCCTGCTGATGGCAATCAGGTATGCCGAAGAAATGGTACGACGGGAATAACCCGGAACCCCCCATGGCACACACCCCCCGCAAACGTTTCGGCCAGAATTTCCTGCACGACCCGGGCGTTATCGGAAAAATTATTACCGCTATCCAGCCGCACCAGGACGAAAACCTGGTTGAAATCGGCCCGGGCCAGGGGGCCATTACCCTGCCCTTGCTGGCGGCAGCCGGAGCGCTTACGGTTATTGAACTTGACCGGGATTTAATCGAGCCGCTGAAAGCCCGCTGTGCGGCTGCCGGCAGGCTTGCGGTACATAATGTCGATGCACTGGGTTTTGACTTTTGCCAGCTGGCAAACAAAAAACCCGTACGCATAATTGGCAACCTGCCCTACAATATCTCGACACCCATACTGTTCCATTTGCTTGACCAGCATGACTGCATCAGGGACATGCATTTCATGTTGCAGAAAGAAGTCGTGGAAAGAATGGCGGCAAGTCCCGGTTCGAAGCAGTTCGGTCGCCTGTCAGTCATGCTGCAGTACCGATGCCGGGTCACGAGCCTGTTTACTATCGGACCTGGCGCTTTTAATCCGCCACCGCGCGTTGAATCTGCATTTGTCCGGCTGGAACCATTTGAGCAGCCACCGGTAAGTGTAGACAGTGAGGTTGTATTTGCAAAACTGGTACGGCAGGCATTCTCGCAACGCAGAAAAACACTGCGTAATGCGCTGCGTGACATGCTTGATGCCGACGAGATATTAAAAACCGGGATTGATCCTTCGGTACGCGCTGAAATGATGGCGCTAAAGGACTTTGCCGCACTTGCCAACCAGGCCCATGCCAAACTAACAGCAGGCTGTTGAAAAAACTACCAGGGAATGACTACGGACAAGTATGCTTCCGATGCATACTCGTTTACTTGCCACATTCCATTGTTGGCCGCGCTGAAATCATCTGCCGGGTCCTGTCCCGGTGCATCCATTGACATACGAATACCCGCACCCCGCTGACCGATTGGAGCGAGCAATACATTACCTTCTTTCAGGTCATCGAAGGTTGGATTCAACAGGAACGAGCCCTCCGCTGCAACAGCATTTGATACCAGCACGGCCACGCCCACGAGCAAGGCACGCAACAGCAATGGTGCGGATCTACGGTTCAGGCGCTTATTCTTATCCACTTCAGTCATTATCAGCCTCCGGCTATCAACACCCACTGTTTTTCACAGGCCCATCCTGATGGTGCGAAATTCAGCCGGAAATTTCTGTGACAGTGGTCACATCTTCCGTTACCGGCGCAACCGTACATCGGGACAGAAAATCCGGCTCCTGCCAGCCCCAAAAGTATATTTATTTAAGTTAGATCAGTATGTTATAAACTATTGCCGCGTGCTTTTGATGGTGAACTATCGAAGCAGAGTGACATTGCCTTGCATACATAAAAAACATGCCCGCCCGGCCCCGGACTGTCCTGCCCTCCGGGCCTATACATACCCCGAACCCTGTATAATGAAGACAGGAACCAGGAGAATTGATAACAAGGCCATGGAAAACGAAAGCGAAAACAACATAACCGTTGAAGTAGAAACGCAGTACATAGAAGGCCAGTCAGAGCCCGACAATGAGCGCTACGTGTTCTCCTATACCATTACCATCCGTAATGAGGGTGAGGTACCCGCGCAACTGCTGTCACGTCACTGGGTCATTACCGACGCCAACGGCCACATCCAGGAAGTAAAGGGTGAAGGTGTTGTTGGTGAGCAGCCGCATCTCAGGCCGGGTGAAGGCTTCCAGTACACCAGTGGCGCGATGATCGCGACCCC
>DAOVYA010000095.1 GCA_030635865.1 Gammaproteobacteria bacterium
ACCAGCGCCACATCGACACCTTCCAGTGCAAGCGCGCAGGCCGCCGTTGCACCGACAATCCCCCCACCGATAATGATGACCTCAAACTGGCTCATATATGATGTTGAATACCCTTAAAATGTCCCGTCATCGCGAGTCCACCCCCTTCGTTATTGCGAGTCCACCCCCCGTCATTGCGAGCGAAGCGTGGCAATCTCGTAAAGCTGGCAGCGGACTTGACGAGATTGCCGCGTCACTTCGTTCCTCGCAATGACGGGGGTTATTTGTCCGCGTCACCTTGTTCCCCGCAATGACGGGGCTCATTAATTAAATCAGCGTCTACCTGGCTACAATGGCAAACCACGCGCCAGCCGCGGTGTTTTGCCGGCACGTCCCATGGTCATGCGTGTCAACAGGCGCTTTGCCGGCGGTACCAGGTCAAGCGCCAGCATGCCGGCACTGCGTACCATACCCAGTGCCGGTATCGGCATCGTAAACAGGCGCGCAAGCCCGTCAGTAAATACGGTTACGCCCTGGTGGTCAGCGTGACGCCATTCTGCATATCGGTTCAGTACCTCCAGCGACCCGGGGTCCTCTCCCTTGCGCACGGCTTCTACCAGCACTTCGGCCAGAACAGCAATATCACGCGCACCAAGATTAAAGCCCTGCCCGGCAATCGGGTGCAGGGTATGCGCCGCATTCCCGACCAGCGCAAGGCGTTCACGCACTGATTCCGCGGCCTGCATCAGCTTCAATGGCCAGGCCTGGCGCCGGCCGGGCCGCTGCAGGCGTCCCAGTCGATAACCAAAGCGCTCCTGCAACCCGGCCAGAAAGGCGTCATCGTCGAGCGCCATAATATCATCGGCCTGTTCGCTTGCTACTGTCCACACGACCGCACAACGCTGTTCCGTCATTGGCAACAGGGCCAGCGGCCCCGTATCGGTAAAACGCTCATAGGCAATATTGCGGTGCGGCAGTTGCGGTGTGATGTTGGTGACAATCGCGGTCTGCCCATAATCACTTTCCAGGCTGTCGATCCCAAACTGTTTACGGATGAGAGAGTTGACACCATCGGCCGCAACCAGCAGGCGTGCACTGAGCGTTTCAGGCACGCCATCCTGGATAATCTCCACCTGCACCGCATCCCCGGTCCGGCTGACCGCCGACACGCTTGCCGGACAGCGGTATTCAATCCCCTCCCGTCGGGAAACAGCATCATCAAGCACCTGCCCGATCACCCGGGCTGGTACGACATACCCCAGGGCCGGCAGCCCTTCTTCAGTACGGTCCATCCGGGTCATGCCAAAATGCCCGCGATCAGATATGTGAATCCGGTGGATCGGTGTAGCAGCAACGGCAAGTTCATCCCATAACTGCAGGCCACTGAAAATACGCTTTGTCCCGTACGCCAGGGCAATTGCACGCTCATCATAACCGGGTTCCTCGCGAACCCCGGGCTGCACGGCCTCCACGATTGCAATACGCAGATCCTGCCCGCTCAATGCACAGGCAAGGCTGGCGCCCACCATGCCACCACCCACAATAATTACGTCATACCGGGCCATACTAAAGGTGTCCTGTTCGTGAGGCGTATCAGGCAGCCGGTCTGCCTGCCGCCATTACTGCCTCGATATCAGCAACCGTTTTGGGTGCGGCCTTACTCAGGACGTCCGGTTCGTCCTTTGTTACCAGCACATCATCCTCGATACGAATACCGATGCCCCACCACTTTTTAGCAACACCCCGGCTGCCCGGTGCGATGTAAATACCCGGCTCAACCGTCAACACCATACCCGGTTCCAGTTCGCGCCACTCACCCCCGACCTTGTAATCGCCGACATCGTGCACATCCATACCCAGCCAGTGACCTGTCCGATGCATATAAAAACGCCGGTAGGCTTCTTTCTTGATGAGCGCCGCCGGTTTGCCCTTGAGTATTCCCAGCTTGACCAGCCCGCGCGTCAGCACCTTGACGGATGCGACATGCGGTGCATTCCAGTGATTGCCCGGCCTGACCTGTTTGATGGCTGCCGCCTGCGCCGCGAGCACCACCTCGTACAGCGCCTTTTGTGCCAGGCTGAAACGGCCGTTCACCGGGAAGGTACGCGTCACATCAGACGCATAACAATCATATTCTGCACCTGCATCGATCAATAACAGGTCACCATCGCGCATACGGTCCCTGTTTTCCGTGTAGTGCAGAATGCAGCCGTTCTCCCCGCTACCGACAATAGATGGATAGGCGGGCACCATACCGGCCCGACGAAATTCGTGCAGCAATTCCGCCTCGATCTCATACTCGGTCATTTCCGGCCTGCATGCCTGCATGGCACGCAGGTGCCCGCGACAGGCAACCCTGGCCGCAGTACGCATCACCCGGACTTCCGAGCGGCTCTTGTAGAGCCGCATGTCATGCAACAGGTGCTCAATCGAAATAAACCTGTCCGGGGTCCGTAACCCGGCCCGCGCGCCCTGGCGGATCTGGCTGACCCAGTCGATCACACGCTTGTCGAAATCCGGGTGCGCACCCATGGTGTAGTACACCCGATCACAGCTTTCCAGCAAACCGGGAAGAATCTCGCCGATATCACTGACTGGAAATGCATCATCGGCACAAAAAGTGTCAACCGCGCCCTGTGTTCCCGCCCTGCGGCCCGTCCAGGTTTCCATGGCGGGTTCACTCTCACGACAAAACAGGAGGTACTCACCGTGCTTGCGGCCCGGCGCAAGTACAGCAACCGCATCCGGCTCACGAAAGCCGGTCAAATAGTAAAAATCGCTGTCTGCCCGGAATGGAAACTCGACATCCCGGTTACGTATGCACTCTGCTGAAGTCGGGATGATGGCAATCGACCCCTTACCCATCATGCGCATCAGCTGTTTGCGGCGGCGAGCGAATTCCTTCAGGGTAATCATACGGGTCTCCTGCTACTGCAAGCGTGCTGACGTTGGAACAGATTGCAGGTCTTCATACATCAATAACACGCTCATGCGTACATACTCCATAATTTCCATATAGGCCTCCTCGTTATCATCATCTGTTGGGTCAGCAATAAAATCAGCATTGGAGATTTCATAAAAATCTTTTATGACCTCCCCCGTATCCCCGGGAAACGTGGCATCGTCTTTTATCCCTCCCAGGGCAAGCCCGTAAAGATAACCTGCGCACCAGCGACTCAATGCCTGTGTACGCTGCATCAATGACGCGGCGTCCCCCGGCAACAATAAAGCAAACCCGAATGAATCATCGTTGAATTGGCGTAAAATTTCGGCCTGCAGTCCATCCAGCAACTCACTGCAATCCCGTGCCGCGGCGCTCAGGGTATTGCCCTCGCCAAGCACGTGGTCCAGCCAGGTCCCGGGCGACGCCTTGCCACCGGCACAAATTATTCCGCACAACAAGCCATGCGCCTCGGCAGCACCACTCACGGCAGCAGCGGAATCCAGTCTTTCCTCCAATTCATCATAGCTGCAAGTCGATGTTTCCTGCACAGCGCTTTCTCCTCACGGCACCTGGGTAAATTCAGTTATACCAGTGTCTTGCCTGATTATCACATACTGACGTTGCGACTCTATCCTGGTTCTTGACACAGATACCGCGTTGACCCGGTCAGGCAACCGCACTATATTGGCTGTATGACAAAAAAAACCACACCCGCACTCATTGACCAGGAGCTTGGCCAGCTTGAAGAAAAAGTGAGTAGCCTGCTCGACATCATTAACCGCCTGATGAAGGAAAACCAGTCTCTGCGTGCCCAGCAGGAAACCCAGGCCACAGAACGTGCCGGTCTGCTTGAAAGGCACGACGAGGTACGTAACCGGGTTGATGCCATTGTGACACGCCTCAAATCACTGGAGACCAATATATGAGCAGTGAGCCACAGGCCCTCAAGGTCCACATCCTTGACAAGGAATACCTGGTTGCCTGTCCCGAGGAGGAAATGGATGCACTGAAGGCATCAGCAAAACACCTCAACGACAAGATGACCGAGATCCGCGAGACCGGAAAAGTTGTTGGTATCGACCGTATAGCCGTGATGGCTGGCCTGAATATCGCGCATGAAGCGCTCTCCGGTGGCGGTAAATCAAGCAGAACCGGTACACGCATCAAGAAACTGAATAGCCAGATTGATAAAGTGCTTGCCAAGTACCGGCAGGCACAGACGCATTGAAAACCAGTTAGAAACGGGCATCCCCTGCTGTGTTCGATAGTGGCTGAGTACTCCTTGAGCCTATTTTCCAATTAAGGGGACTAATCCTGGTGCTATGTGCATGTCCGCCATGAGTGGAAAGCCTTTCGCACCACTGCCGTCCCCCTCTTGTACCTTTGGTTCAAGGGCAATAGCTACACCGGCACAAGTGGAGGATGCCCTCCTTATAATGGATTACCCGGCAAAACCGGGCTGATTGCAGAACACACTCCACCCTGCCTATGACCAGTCGCAAGCAGTTGCGCCAATCCATTCGCCGGCAACGATGCGCCATTGGCCTGCGCGAGGCAGGATCTTGCGCCGAACAATTGGCGCAATACGTTTGTGCCGGCCGCTTTGCCAATAACAGCCGCCACATAGCCGCTTACCTGGCTTCGGACGGTGAAATTGACCCATTTCCACTCATACAACGACTTTGGCAACTGGGCAAAAAGCTTTATCTCCCGGTAATTTCTCCATTTTCGAAAAAAAAACTGTGGTTTGCCCGTTTCGAACCGGGTGACCGCCTGGTTTTCAACCGCTACGGCATCCCGGAACCGGAACGGCGCAGGTTAATCAAACCCTGCAATCTGGACCTGGTGTTCACACCGCTCGTCGCATTTGACACAAGGGGACATCGACTCGGTATGGGAAGTGCTTACTATGACCGCAGTTTTGCATTTCTTGGCAGGCGCACCAGACTGCACAAGCCAAAACTCGTTGGACTCGCCTATGAATTCCAGAAACAGGACACCCTTCCAGTGAACAGTTGGGATATTCCGCTGAATGCAATCGTTACTGAAACCGCAATTTACCGCACATCAAAATAATTCGCGTTTTGTAAACACTCAACCAGTTGCTTCACACGGCGTCTGAACGCATTTGTGTCTTTTTAACAACACAAAAGCGCGCGTTTTAAATAAAAGAGCGGATGATAATGACCCAGAGCGAATATTTTGCATTGGGCAACTGTTAAACCGGAAAGAATAAACAAATGTGTCTCATGTGGTCCGAACACACTCACACGACACCCCTTCCTTGCTGATCACATGAAGTACCAGGCACCAGGTATTTCGAAACAATGCAGTTCGCACGTAAAAATTTACCCGATTACACTATTTAACATAAAAAAATAATCCCCGAATATGTTTCGTCACCACCAGACATCACAACTGTTGAACACTCGCTATACACAATTGTGATCACTGCATAACAAACCAGGCACTGCCAACACATACGTACCCGGTCATTCCATCCCTCCGCAACAGACTAAACATCCAATTGTTTACGACAAGCAACGATCAACGCGCTGACTGCTCGCTGCTACTCGAATAATCTTGCGTATAACGCCCGTTTTTACCAGGAAGTGACGCCTTTTTAACGGCACTTTCACAGTGTCGGATTATTTCACACTCTCTATCTGCAACATGCCGCAGAACAACGCTAACTTCATGTTTATAAATGCAATCTATGTTAACCATCCAACTGCTATAAACACTGTTTTTTGACCATAAAACAGAAACTACTGTTAATTATCTCGTAACCGGTAATGTACGTCGTCGCCTGCATTGCAATACAGGTTCAGCCAGGCATTTACTCAAAGACGATTAGTAAATCCATCGCGCAGACAAACATTACACAACCGGATTTTAAACCGGCACAGGTAAACGTTATACAAAAAACACTGCCGTTATTTTTGTTACGTGTAACGAATTAAAGTCGATGCACTTACACAAAATCAAAGTCTGATTTTTTCGTTTTCAATGTTAAAAACATGCAAAACATTTCCACTAAAAATTACTGGTAATTTGCTTATTCTTGTTTATACTCACCTTGGGCAATTCAATGCAATGGAGGTAATGGTATGGCTGCAAAAAAGAAAGCCAAGAGAAAGACCACCGCAAAGAAACGCGTAGTAAAGAGAAAGGCTGCACCGAAGCGTAAGAAGGCTACGACGAAGCGGAAGAAAGCTGTCAAGCGTAAGAAGGCAGCTCCGAAGCGGAAGAAAGCCGTCAAGCGCAAGAAGGCGGCTCCGAAGCGGAAGAAAGCCGTCAGGCGCAAGAAGAAGAGAGCGGCTCCGAAGCGGAAGAAAGCCGTCAGGCGTAAGAAGAAGGCAGCGGCT
>DAOVYA010000281.1 GCA_030635865.1 Gammaproteobacteria bacterium
GCACGTCCGGGCGACGACGCAATAATTCTGTGGGAATACCCACGGCAACTTGTGACGGTGCATCCGGAATTGAGCCGGTGTTCCCAAGCATGGCCGTTAAATTCGCAGGCGGCATGCCAAGCAGAATACTGAGCCCGTTCATCGCCTGTCTTATTGATCGTTGCAATGCCGGCACCTGTGCCTGGGTATCGGCCAGGTTCGATCTGGCCTGCTGTACATCCAGTTCGGTTGTTGCGCCGTTCCTGAATCGCACATCAGCAATTCTCAGGCTCTCTTCCTGCAGCTTGATATTTTCCAGTGCGATCACAAGACGTTCTTGCAGGGTGCGGATCGTGACATAGACACGCGCCACCTCGGCAGTCAGACTCACCAGCGCATTGTCATAGTCTGCAACGGTTGCCGACAGGTTTGATTCAGCCGCTTCAATACCGCGACGGTAGCGTCCCCAGAAATCCAGTTCCCAGGCAGCATCAAACCCCAGCCTGTAGTCCTGAAATGAATCGTCAATCGTCTTGGTGAAATTGGGACTGTTCTCGCTCAAGCCAACGGCTTGCGCCGAGCCTCCCACGCTTTGCTGCTGAGGGTACTGCAGGCCTGTTGCAATGCCCAGTTGCGCACGCGCCTCGAGAATACGCAGACCGGCGACCTGTAAGGACAGGTTCTGCCTGTAGGCAGAACCTACCAGCGAATCAAGTATCGGGTCATTAAAGACCTTCCACCATTCGCGGGTATCAAAAGAAGTAATTTGGAAGGTTGCTTCTTCTTCCTCCAGCCAGTCCCCGGGTTCAGCTACATCCGGTTTGGCAAAATCAGGCCCGAGTGTTGTACAACCACTGCCCAGCAAAACCAGTGCTACCAGGTACAGGAAGGTTATGAGGTTACGGTATGACACCAGGTTGTTATTAATCCCATTCCTCATGACTACACCTTAACCTGTTGATATTTCTTGTTGTGAATGCAACTCCATGAATGACTAACCCGAACCGGACAAACCATCAGCAGTCCGCCATTATAGACAGGTTTCCGTGGGAAAGCCCTTGCAAAGGGATAGCCTGAATCAGCTCCGGATGGCACAGGCCAACAGGGTAATATCGTCTGCAAATTCATCATCACCGCGCCATTTTGCAACCGCCTCGACAAGGCCATCTGCACTCGTAATAAAGGAACCGGCAGTCGCAGCACTCAATGCCTGCATCATACGGTCGCGCCCGAACTCCTCGCGTGTTTCCGGATGACGTTCTTCATACAGGCCGTCAGAGTGCAGGTACAGGCGGTCACCATCAGCCAGGTCAATCACTGTGTCATGGTACTCGGAGTCTGAAAACATGCCGATGGGCACGGCAGGTACATCGTGAAATTCTGCCGTGCCGTCTGCATGAACCACCATGGGCCCGGGACTGCCGGCACTGACAAAACAGAATTTTCCGGTTTTTACATTCAACACCCCGTAAAGAAAGGTGAAGTAATGACGTCCCGATGCTTCCATCGGGAACAGGGCATTCAGGTTACTTGCCAGCCAGGCCGGGCTGACGAAATCTGCATTGTCCATACTGCCCTGGCTGTTCTCGCCATGCTTTCCCGCCAGCTGGGAAAGATGATGTGTCACTGAAACCGATAGCAGTGAAGAAGCTACACCATGGCCCGACACATCCAGCACATACATCGCGACATGATCATCATCCAGCTTGAACACATTCAGACCGTCGCCCGCCAGTTCATCGCAGGGACGGTAGAGCCACATGAACTCGGCACCCTCAATATCCACCATCTCATCCGGCAGCAGGGCCTGCTGTACACGGGCTGCCGCCTCCAGGTCACGGCTCATACGCTCGTTCGCTTTTGACAACTCGCATACTGCCTGCCGGTAACCCAGCGCATTTTCAACACGGGCCCGCACCACGGGAAAGTCCAGCGGCTTGGTAACATAGTCGTTCGCACCGAGCTTCAAGGCCTCGACAATATCCTTACTCTCGTCCTTGGCGGTCGCCATGATAATCGGCAACTCGGCCTGCGAATAGAATTCGCGGGCACGCTTCAAAACTTCTATACCATCGATATCCGGCATCATGATATCCAGCAGGACAAGATCGAATTCACCCGTCAGGATCTTCTCCAGCCCGGAATCACCACCATCTGCAACCTCTACCTGCAGGCCAATGCGCGCCAGGCGCCGCGCCAGCATGTCACGATTCATCTCGTTGTCGTCGACAACCAGTACATGGGAATATTTTTTATCGATATCAGACACGGGAAGCTGTTACTCCCTGGTTAACTGGGCATTGATCTTTCCCAGCAACCTGGGCAAGTCTATCGGTTTGGTATCGTAGTCATCACAACCGGCTTCCAGCGCCTTCTGCTCGTCGCCCGCCATGGCATGTGCGGTCAGCGCAATAACCGGAATCGACTGCGTGGCAGGATCAGCCTTGATCAGGCGGGTGGCTTCCCAACCGTCGATGACAGGCAAACTTAAATCCATGAGAATCAGGTCGGGTGACTCCGAGGCCGCCATATTGACGCCTGCCTGACCGTCTACCGCGATGACCACCTCGAAGCCCTTGCGCTCCAGCCGGCGCAATAGCATGTCCCGGTTCATTTCATTGTCTTCAACCAGCAAGATTTTACTCATTGTATTTTTCCAGTATTTCTATTGACCAGGCACAGCAGCCCGGATGAAGCATAGCGCAATCCGGGGCGGGATATTGAACGTGTTCCCGGATTCCACGTTGTTTCATGGCCCAGGCCAGCCTCTCGACCCGGGCTATGCCCGTAGTAACACTCTCACCTTCCCCGGGCTACGTGCTGATGTTGCACGCAGCAACGGCTTCGCTCACGCGCTCCAGTAATTGATCACGGGTATAGGCGTTCTTCTCAAGCAGTCCCTCCACCCTGCCAGCCCGCCCCTCACGGTCGTCCGCGCTCAGGTCCTTGCCCGTAATGACCATGACCGGTATATGCCGCCATCCAGGCCGCGAACGCATCGCCGTCCGCAAACCAAAACCGCC
>DAOVYA010000198.1 GCA_030635865.1 Gammaproteobacteria bacterium
GGAACCAGACTGATTAGACCGATTTTCACCGAGCGCAGGGCAATAATCAGTATCAGTGAAATCAGCACCAGGGCAATCGTTGTACCCTTCAACATACTGCCTATATTGCGATAGCCCATATTTGCAAACATTATAGACGGACTGGCCCCGCTCGTATGCATCTCTGGTGTATTTTCCATCAGCCACAGCTGCGCCTTTTCTTCCAGCGCCAGTAACTCGTTTGTGGACATGCTCTCCAGCGACACCGTCATTCGGGTAGCGGATTTTCCAATATCAATCTGGTTATTCAGGTCCAGCCCGTATGGCAGGGACATCTCGTAAAGCAACAGGTACTGTGCGGCCAGGTCACGCTGATCAGGCAGACGGTACCAGTCCGGATCATCGGCATGCATATTCTTGTTGAGGCGCTGCATGATGTCAGTCAGCGTGTTGACGTGCAGCACGCCAGGCTGCTGCTGGTACCAGTTTGCGAAGCGATCCACGTCCCTGAGGAAATCCGGCTCGCTGATGCCGCCGCTCTCCCCCGTCCCGAGCGAATAATCAATGGTATAAATTCCGGTCAGGTTGGTCGTTGCAAATTCAGTTGCATTCCTGAAATCGATTGACTTGTCAAAGTATTTGACAAACTCGTCATTCAATTCATTGCGTGGAATGAATATAACCAGTGCAACAACGATTATCCCCATTCCCCAGAACAGGAAATTACGGCGTTCAATAACCGTGTCTGCGAAACGATCCATTGCCATGGCACGCCGCGTCTTACCAACTTTTACCCTGACAGGAAGAAGCATCATGAGTGCAGGCAGAAAACCGACAGAAAGTACAAAGGCAACGCCTACACCCATGGCAACAATATTACCCAGGTCGCGAAATGGCGGCGCATCACTGAAATTCATACTCATGAAGCCAATCATCGTGGTCACCGTTGTCAGGAAAACCGGCTGCAGGTTTATTCGCAAGCTGTCGATAATGGCACTGGTCTTGTCCAGCCCCCTGCGCATGTCGTGCAAAAAACTGACAAGAATATGCACACAATCGGCTACTGCAAGCGTCAGAATAATGGTTGGCGCCGAGGCTGAAGGCGGTGTCAGCGCGATACCCATCCAGCCGGCAAGGCCCATGGCTGTCACGATGGTACAAATGATCACCAGAAAAGTGGCAAGCGTTGCCGTAAAGGAATGCAACAACAGGAGCAGTGTTAAAATTACTACCGCGAACATCATCGGGACCAGTACTTGCTGATCACGAATACTGACCTCGGGAAAGGAATTATTCATGATCACCATGCCTGTCAGGTAAACATCCAGGTTTGGATTTTCGGCTTCAACCTGCTTTACAAGGTCACGGGCAAAAGCAGTAACCGCTGGCACTTCCTTGCCGGTGCCGTTATCCGGTAGCTGGATGGTCACATTGACACCGGTAACCTGACCATTACCCGAAATCAGGCGGTTCACAAGCAGCGGTTCATTGACAGCAATATCATGGATAGACCGGAGAGCAGCCTCATCGAGATTCCCGGGGTCCGGCACAAGATCATCAACGATCAGGTCATCTTCTTCTGCACGCGTGTGCTGGTAATTGGTAATCGAGTCGACGCGGATGGAATAGGGAAGCTGCCAGGACTGCTCTGTCAACCAGGTAATCGTTGCGAGGGTTTCAGGCGTAAAGACGCGGCCATCTTTTGGGGCAAGCACAAACAGGACATTGTCTGTTTTGGTATAGGTGTTCTGCAGCTGTTCAAAAGCCTGCAGCTGGGGATTGTCTTCACTGAAGAAAACACGGTAGTCGGTCTTGAAGGTAAGAAACCGGGCGCCACTGGCACACAGGGCAACCAGCAGCAAGGAAGCGATCAGGACGGGGATTTTCCAGCGAACCAGCCATTCTCCATACGTCTTGCCCATGAACGTTCCCTATTCCTGTTAGACTGTCCAATCCAGCACCGGGCTGGCAACCGGCGTAAGCATAATACGAGAGAGAATCAATGTCAGTCAGATGTACTGGTTTCTTTCTCAATTGCTTGTAATATACAGACACCTTGAGACTAATTCCAATTCAGGACCTGTGATTTTCAGGCCTTTTTTAACCAAAAAATCCGGAGGTTTTTACAATGACTGCACTTAGAATGTTATTTCTTTTCATGGCGGCCTTTATTGCACTGGGTATATGGCTCACCGGTATCAATAACGTGCACTGGCTGCTGTATATCCCGCCTGCTGCGCTGCTATTTGCCGGCATTACCGGTATTTGCCCGGGAATGATGCTTTTCAAAAAACTGGGCTTTAAAGGCTAGGTCCTGTACAGAACGCCCTGATTTAAAAATCACGTAAATACCAGCTGTCGTTTAATGTCCTGTGCAACCCTGCACAGGACATTTCTTTCATACACATGTCACAACCTGCCAAACCCGATCCACAAAGCCACTCGCACCACGAGACACTGAAATCCGAATTACCGGGCAAGGGTGAGACGCTGGCCTGGACAGGTCTTTCGGGCGACAGCCTGCCGCTTGCCATTGCCAATGCAGTACAGGAACTGGATGGGCCACTTGTCGTAATCACACCCGATATGCAGTCTGCCGAGCTGCTGCGCGAACAGTATGGTTTCTTCAAGGCCGAATCAGACAAGCCGGCTATTATCTTCCCGGACTGGGAAACCCTGCCCTACGATAACTTCTCACCGCACCAGGATATTATTTCCCAGCGCCTGTCATCGTTGTACCAGCTTCCTGAGCTGCAACGCGGGCTGTTGATTGTCTCGGCGCCTACCGTCATGCAGCGGCTGCCACCACGGGACTATGTTTTCAAAAACAGCCTGGTACTGAAAACCGGTGAACAGCTGGACCCTGGAGAAATGCGGCTGCGACTGGATAGCGCCGGCTACCGAAATGTGTCACAGGTAATGGAACACGGTGAATTTGCCGTACGCGGCTCCCTGCTCGACCTGTTCCCCATGGGCAGTGAACGGCCTTTCAGGATTGACTTTTTTGACCGGGAAATCGAATCAATCAGGACCTTTGATCCGGAAACCCAACGCACCATTGAAAGCCGTAACCAGATAAAGATGTTGCCCGCACGTGAATTCCCGATGGACGAGGTGGCCATTCGTTCATTCCGTCAACGCTACCGGGCCCGTTTCGAAGGCGACCCGCAGGCCTGCAACATTTACCGCGAGGTGAGCCAGGGAATTGCATCCGCGGGTATCGAGTATTACCTGCCCCTGTTCTTTGAACAGACCAGCACCCTGTTTGAATACCTGCCTGGTACAACATGCATCCTGAAGCCGGATGCCACCGATAGCGCCTGCGAGAATTTCTGCAAGCAGCTGCTGGAACGCTATGAATCAAGGCGCCACGACATTGAGCGCCCCGTGTTGCCACCCGACGAGCTGTTCCTCACAATGGAACAGCTGCAACAGCAGTTGTCAGGACATCCCCTCATCACTGTCGCCCTGTTCAAGGACGTGAAGGTTCAGGAAGGGACAATACATCACGCTGTAAAGCTGCCTGGCGATCTTCGCATCAGGCCGCGCGGTGAGCAGCCGGCAATCGCCTTGCAGGACTTTCTGGAAAACACAGCCTGTCGCACCCTGCTGACTGCGGAATCCACGGGACGGCGGGAAACACTGCTGGACCAGCTGCGGGGCTTCGGTATACGCCCGCAACCGGTTGAGAACTGGCAGGCCTTCCTGGACTCTGAAAACCCGCTTTCCATCACCGTTGCGCCACTTGAGCAGGGCCTGGTACTGGAACACCCTGCCCTTGCGGTCATCCCTGAAGCCGCCATTTTCGGGGAACGTGCCCGCCAGTCACGCCGGCGTAAACCGGCACGTGACCCTGCCAGTATTATCAGGAATCTTACGGACCTCGAAATCAATGCCCCGGTTGTCCACGAGGAACATGGCGTAGGCCGCTATCTTGGCCTGGTAAGACTTGCGGCGGGAGAGTTAGAAAACGAGTACCTCGCGCTTGAATACGCAGGCGGTGACAAACTCTATGTCCCGGTCGCGTCCCTTGCCCTGGTCAGCCGCTATACCGGTGCCTCACCGGAGACGGCCCCATTACACAAACTCGGCAGTGAACAGTGGGACCGTGCCCGCCGCAAGGCGGCGAAACGTATCCGTGATATTGCTGCCGAGTTACTGGATATCTATGCACGCCGCGCTGCCCGCAAGGGTCATGCCTATAGTACGCCTGACGCAGAATATGCCACGTTTGCAGCCAGCTTCCCCTTCGAGGAGACCCCGCACCAGGAA
>DAOVYA010000023.1 GCA_030635865.1 Gammaproteobacteria bacterium
ATTTCCTTGCAGCCCGTGAACAGGGGCAGTAATAGTGCCACGATCAGGAATATCGGGTTACGCATTTTCGGACTCCTGCTCCATGAGCAGAAGTACTTGTTCAAACTGATTGTCTACGATTTCCTGGTAGTCCGCAGTCAGCCCTTCCAGGAGATAGGTTCTGACAGGTTCGCTTATACCCCGCAACCGGATTGACTGGTATTCTCCGGCAAGAACGCGCCCCCTGATACCGGCATGCATGTATGTATCACGTGACATGACAACCTGACCGCCATTGGTTGTGCTGCAAAGCCTGGATGCCATGTTTACCGTGTCTCCTACGACCGTGTATTCCATGCGTTCTTTTGAACCCATATTTCCTGCCAGCATGTTTCCTGTATTCATTCCGATCTTGAATCTCACAGGGAACAGGCCGCGTTGCTTTCGTTGCGCACTCTCATGTGCGATGAGTTTCTGAATCAGCAGGGCGCAGACCAGTGCATTGAAGGCGTGCTCCTTGACCGGTTCCGGTGCGCCGAAAACAAGCATTACGCCATCTCCCATGTATTTGTCGACGGTGCCATGATTGATCTCGCAGGCGCGTGTAATCAGTGAAAAATACTGGTTGAGCATGGCAACCAGGGATTCTGGCCGTGTTTTTTCGGCAATTTCCGTAAAGCCGACGATGTCGGCAAACAGGACTGTACCTTCAATCTCCTTGCTGCGGAGTTCAACTGTATCCAGATTGGACAGGATCTGGCGGGCAACACCCGGCGAGACATAACGCGACAAGGCATTCTTGACCTGTGATTTTTCCAGCATGCCTGCCGCCATCTCATCAAAAGCATTCATGAGCAGTCCGAGTTCATCATGCCGTTGTTCCTTGAACCTGAATGTGTATTCACCCTTGCCTATGGCGCGGCTGGCATCGACCAGTTTGCTGATGGGGTTGGTAATACGTCTTCCAAGTGCAAATGCCATTCCGATACCAAGAGCAATAATCAGCAAGGTAGCGCCGATAATTGCCTGCACGGATCGACGGGCAGAGTCCTTCATACCTGACTGACTGAAGGTAACGATTGCATAACCGACTTTGGTGTCCTGGAATGAAACCGGTTGGGCAAAAGATATGACCCGGTGCGTTTTGCCTGGAGATGATTCCCGGCTCCATGTGTATGTGGTGGTATTGCCCAGGGCTATCTCTTCCAGAAAACCGGGATTGTCTGTTTGCAGGCTGCCTGCCTGTGCAACAGTTTCTCCTGTCATTGAAATAATGGCGGTTGCCATGACGCTGTTACCACTCGTGAAGCTTTCCGCAATGGTAGCAAGTGCCTGCTTGTCATCGGCGAGCAGGGGTTCCCTGGCGGATTGCCCCATCAGGCTTACCAGCGTAGTGCCTTGTTCATTGATTTGGTCCTGCAATATCCGTGACTGTTGCTGGACCAGGATCATCCCGAGCAACACCATGCAACTCACGATCAATACCGTGATAAAGAATGATAATTTGTAGGCCAGGGGTATGCGCTGTGCCTTGATATACAGCCCTTTCCAGAGCCTGATGACTTCGGCGTACATTCCCCCAGGCCCGCCCGGATGTGTAAACGGGACCATGGATTTAGAGCTGCAGGTGTTGCCTTCAGGCACAGTATCTTCCGTGGCAGTGGCGCCTGTATTGGCATCATGATTGTCAGTTGCAGGATTGTCCATCAGGTGGCCTTTCCTGTAGTTGTTATCGCGACAGTCAACCCGTATGTGTACAATGCTTGCTGTTTTCCCCGGATATAGCATGAGGAATATTCATGACCCTGATTCGTCCATTTTCCGGTTTGCGGCCAGCCGCAGGCCGGGCCGAAGAGGTGGTTGCGCCGCCCTATGATGTGCTTGGCAGTGACGAGGCCCGACTGCGTGCAAAGGGCCGTCCCTGGAGTTTCCTGCATATTTCCAGGCCCGAGATTGACTTGCCCGTTGGGACTGATCCGCATGCAGCAGAGGTGTACGAGATGGCCGCCGACAACTTGCAGCGTATGTTGCAGGAGGGTGTTCTTGTCCGCGATGAGCGGCCGTGTTATTACATTTACAGGCTGGTCATGGGTAACCATAGTCAGACCGGGCTTGTGGCAGTTGCTTCCATTGCTGATTACGACACGAACCGCATTCGCAAGCATGAATTTACGCGGCCGGACAAGGAAGATGACCGGGTGCGGCAAATTACTGCCCTGCATGCGCAGACGGGACCGGTCTTGCTGGCCTATGAATCCGATGCCGAAGTTGATGCCATGCTCGCAGATATTGCGCAGGGCAGGCCGGATGTCGATCTGGTCGCGGATGATGGTGTGGGACATACGCTGTGGGTCGTGAGAGACGATGCGTTGATCGGGAAAATCACCACGGCATTTAACAGGATGAATGCCCTGTATATTGCTGACGGGCACCATCGTTCGGCTGCCGCGTCCAGGGTTGCTGCCAGTCATGCCGGCGTGGAGGCTGCGGGTTATTTCCTGACAGTGATTTTCCCGCACAGACAGATGCAGATTCTTGACTACAATCGTGTTGTCAGGGACCTGGGTGGTATGAGTGTGGAAGAGTTTCTTGCCCGTGTAGTCGAGGCCTTTACGGTTACACCGGTCGCAATGGCTGTGCGTCCCGATGGCCCGCGTATGTTTGGTATGTACCTTGCCGGTCAGTGGTACCGGCTGGAAATTCATGCGGGCAACATCCCGGATGATCCTGTGGGGAGGCTGGATGTCAGTTTGCTTGCGAGCAATCTGCTGGCGCCGATACTCGGGATAAAAGATCCAAGACGTGACAGTCGTATTGATTTTGTAGGCGGTATTCGCGGACTTGCCGAGCTGGAGAGACGGGTTGACAGCGGTGATATGAAGGTCGCTTTTTCCATGTATCCGACCAGTATGGAAGACTTGATAGCGGTTGCCGATGCCGGTGAAGTCATGCCGCCAAAGTCGACCTGGTTTGAACCAAAGCTCGCCGATGGCCTGGTTTCCCACGTGCTCGATTGACCTGGTTTTACGATTGACATGTGCTTCCGTGTTATGCCGGAAGTCACCGGTCACTGTTCTACCTGTTAGTGTGAGCATGGCATTCATGTCCGGCTATGCAATCTCATCCTCAAAGTTATACGCAAGTTTCCGGTCGGGTTCCTGGACAAAGTTTCCCTGTATCATGTCCACTCCGTACTGCCAGAGTATTGCCAGGTTTCCTGAGTTATCTACACGTTCGGCAATGCATATTTTGCCACTGTCACGAGCAAGCTCGATGAGTTCCTTGACCCGGGACTGGTGTTCCCCGTTACTTGCCAGGTCCTCGATTAACACGCCATCGATTTTCAGGATATCGGCTGACACGTGTTTTAGTAATTGCGGCTGATTGCTTCTGCCGATGTGCTCCAGGGCTACCTTGCACTGCAGCTTTTTCATGGCTTCGACGAAGGCAATGGTGCTCTTGAGATCGTTGGCCGCGTCAAGTTCCTCTATTTCAAATACAACAGAACTGCTGGCAAGCTGGTACTCACTAAGCCTGGTCTTTATCCATGTCGGGAAATCCCTGTCGGCGAGAGCAGTCCTGGAAAGCTTAAGAAAAATCGTGGCTTCATCGCCATCCCCATGGAGTGTCGAAAGCTTCCTGAATGCTGTATCGAGTATCCAGTAATCAATTTCACCACTGAACCCGGATTTGTCGGCAATGGCAAGAAACTCTCCGGGCAGTATGGTATGTCCTTCTTCATCGATAATCCTGAGTAGCACCTCGTAGCGCTTACTGGTATCGCCTGCCAGGCTGACGATAGGCTGGTATACCAGGTAGAAGCGTTCCTCGTCGATGGTTTTCCTGATGACATTATCCCATTCTATTTCATGGGTCTTGGTCATCTGTTCGTCAATCACGGCGCTGTGTGTGTGAATCTGGTTTCCACCTGAAGATCGGGCTACTTCGCATGCCATATCGGCGTTTGTTAGTATTTTCTGTGCATCTGTAGAGTACTCGTTAATCGCGCAGACACCGATACTGCAGGTCATCGTGATAGCCTGTCCGTTAACTTCCGATATGTGATCCGATACGTCATGTAGCAGTTTTTCGCCTATTGCCTGGATCTTTTCGCTGCTGCTGGCGTGATATATTATGCTGTAGCTGAAGTCGCCGAAGCGGGCAAGAATATCCTCCTCGTTGCACTCTTCTTCCAGGAGCCTGGCGATATCACAGAGTACAGCGTCGCTGGTCGCGATGCCGTTTTCCTCGCGAATCTCCTTGAACCTGTCGAGTGTGATGTAAATGAGTGCGCGCACACCCCCGTTTTCATCCTCGGTATTTATGCTTTCCTCGAGCAGGGTCATGAAATGCTGGCGGTTGGACAGCCCGGTCAGGGCATCCTGGCATCCCATCGTTTCGATTAGTGCTTCCAGCTCCATGTTGCTGGAAGGGTTTAGCCGGATGATGATTTGCGTACAGGGCTCGCCACCAATGGTCGCCGGGGTGAATTCCATGGTGCTGTCAAAATCCGTGTGATCATGACTGATACAAACGGTCCTGAGCGTATTGTCTTCGGTGCTGCCGTCCTGGTAGTTGCGCAGAAAATCCTTGAATTCATCACGCTGTCCGGCGCTGATCATGTCGAGTACCGGGATTATTTCAATCTCTTCGCGGGTGTTGATCCCGAATAAATCCATGTAGGGTTGATTGGCAAAACAGTGCATGCCTTCATGTATGTAGGCAACGGCATCACTGGAATTTTCGATGAGCGTACTACAGCGGCTCTCATAGTCGATTAGTGCTGCTTCAAGTACGACGACTTTGTGCTGAAGTTGCAGCACCGCTATTTCCCGGGCTACTTCCAGTTGCAGATGGTCGGGTTGATCATAGGAGACCACTGCCGAGATTCCGGACTTTAGTGCAGTGACCACTGTTGCCTCGGGTGCTTCCTCAACGATGGCAAAAACAGGAGTCGATAGTTCGCGTTGCGCAAGGATGTTTTGAACGGTTTCCGTGCTGAGGACATCTTCACCGCTTCCGCAGAGTACGATATCAGGTAACTGTGCATCCAGCTCAGATTCGAATGCTGCTGCGTCACGCGCATATTCAAAGCGTAATGAATGCCCTGCATTGCGCAGTATATTTGCCAAAGATTCTGCGTCATTTTCGCTCTCCTCCACGATGAGAAGACGAAGATAATCCCCGTTTATCACAGTTGACCTCGCTTCAATCAAAAACAGGCGTATAGCCGCAAGACGCCGACTCTCTTTTTTCGGAATTTCACCCCGATTCTGTAGTACTCCCTTTATATATGTTGCAGCCCTGGGAGAAGGGCGTTACTTGCAGCACAGGGTATTTCCTGTTTGGTTATTTCCTGATAGCATGCAAGTGTCTGAAAAATGGTCATTTAGAGTACAATTTTGTACCGAGGGTGCCAGTTACCGCTGAACACGGAGATTCGCATGCAACCGATTACAGTCAGACCCGAGACACCTGAAGATATCCGGGCAATCGATGTCGTACATATCAGCGCTTTTGGTGGAGAGGCCGAGGCCCGGCTGGTCAGCGCCCTGAGGGATTCAGCGTCCTATAACCGGGAGCTTTCGCTGGTTGCTGAACTTGGCGGGCGAATTGTCGGACACATCCTGTTGACCCGGGTGCCCTTGCGCAAGCATGGCGAGGAAAAAAATGTGCTCGCGCTGGGGCCGATGTCGGTGGTTCCCTCGCAGAGTCATCGTGGCATCGGCTCGGAATTGATCCAGGCAGCCATCAAGCTGGCAAAGGACAAGGGTTATGGTGCGATCGTGGTGCTGGGGCACCCGGAATATTACAAGCGGTTCGGTTTTTCGAGCGCGAAGAATCTGCAGGTAAGCTGTAATCTGCCAGCGCCCGAAGACGCCTTGACCATCATGGAAATCGTTGCTGGAAATCTTGCAGGTGGTGGCCACGTGGAGTACCCGGAACCCTTTACTGCGCTGTACTAGGAAACCTCTTGTATGTCGTCATTGCACCCCAAGAGTACTTCCTCAGGATGGCTATGCCATCCTTCAGGGCGCGGCGAAGCGCGGCAATCTCGTGAAGCTGGCAGCGGACTTGACGAGATTGCCGCGTCACTTTGTTCCTCGCAATGACGGGGTTGTTTGTGTGCTTGTTCAACGCGCAATGACGGGGATTGTATAGATTTACCCGGCCTTATAACCCCTCTGCCGGCATAAAATGATACTGGCCGAATATGCCGGTGTTTTCCAGCAGCCGGGTTAGAACAATGGTTTCCTTGTGGCCGTCGTATTCCAGGGTGGAAATACAGCCGACGCGGAATGGCAGGGAAGGGAGCAACAGGCTGGCTTCCTGGCCAATCGATTTTATCTCTGGCAGCAAAATACTTTTCATCCTGGAGGTGGTGCGTATATCGTTCCTGCAAATACATGTCCACGCTGATCGTGCTCCGGGCGACAGCATTTGTATGCCCAGTTCCAGCCCACGTTCTTTGGTGAACCTTATCCTGCGGATCACACCGAGATGCCAGGCTTGTATGCCGGCATTGTCGGTTATCATTACGGCGACCAGGCCTCCAACCCTGGCGCTGGTAGACTCTGTACTGTCCCAAAGCAGGCAATAACCCCCGGCACTCATGTCTGCTATTTTCCATGCTTCGAATTGTGAGGCTGCAGCTGCGTTGGCCGAAACAGTACCGTGCCTGGAATTATCCCTACCGGTCCAGTCAGCGTTGATGTCAATGGCGGGGCCGGTCCTGAAACTGGTGGTTTTTTCGAATGTTGGATCCTGCAGGTATTGCCTGTCACGAATTTCCTCTGCCGTGGGTTGTTGCTCGGACATTGTTTCAACGGCCGGCCCTTCCGCCAGCTGATGGATGGAATCAAGTCCGACAACCAGTTTTACAGGCATGTTCGCCTGATGACGGGTGAATCTGCGTTTGGGCATTACACCCCAGGCGAGCATCAGTCGCTGCAAGGTATCCTTGTCACCGATGCCGGCATGTACTCCGGTGGTCAGGGCGTCTTTGGTTACAGCCTTACGCAGTATGCTTGCCATTTTTGATGTATCCAGTACGCGCCAGTAACCATGCATATGACCGTTGCTGTTGAGCGCCCGATAGGCAGGGGGGTCATCTGATAACAGGTTGGTTGCAAACAGCCCGCTGTCCTGTTTGTCGGTGCCGGATGACAGGCGGCTCGCAACGGCCCATTCAAGCAGGGCGTCATATACATAGAGTATTTCTTTTTGGCGCAAGCGGTAGGGGCAGGCCAGTGATAACAGCAGGATTTGTTTGTATACCGTCTCAATTGTGCTCTCACTGGACGAGGGTAATGTCGTGTCGAAAATGATTTTCGATGTAACCCCTTCCTTTTCGGCGGCTGTATAGAGTGTGTGGATGCATTTCCACAGTCCTTCCGGGTACTGGCGGTAGATTTGATAATTGGCTAGCAGTGCTTCACTTGAATAACGCAGCGCGCGATGAATGGCTGTTGCCAGTCGTGGCTGCATGCCAGTCATGCGCCCCAGATCGGCGGCCATGATTTCATAACCGGTTGCCATCCGGTCGTATAATTTCATGCATTGTTCTGCGCTGGCCAGGTACTCGCCCAGGAGTGGAACCTGTCTTCCTGTAAATTCGCTTTTCAACGCCTCGGTAACGCTTAGCACCGGTGTGGAAAACAACTCCAGCGCCTTGTAACGATCCAACGGATTGATCTCAAGGGTGTTAATCTGTTCCAGGGCCTGATCAAGCAATTCCCTGGCTTTATCCGTATTGATAAGCGGCAGATCATTAACCCATTGCCTGACAGCTTCCGGGTTTGTGTCGAAGTCCTTTTTTCCGGGTTTTTTCCGCTTGGGTAATTGTGGTTCCATATTGTTCAGGTGACTCGTCCTTTGGTAAGCAGGGTGTGCCGGTAGCTTGAGAGAGAATTGATCGGGCGATGGATGATTATATGCAACCTGTCGTTCGATGTCAGGAATTACGTCCGGGTAACTCAGTCTTTCCCGGTTCACCCGGTAACTCCCGGACCAGCCTGGGTACCAGGTAACCGGGCAGTGCAGCGCGCACCTCTTCCATAAGGCCAATAGCTGTTGTGTCACTGACCTCAAAGTGAGCGGCACCCTGCACCCTGTCCAGTTGATGCAGGTAGTAAGGCAGTATCCCTGCGGAGAACAGGGTTTCACTCAGGCGGATCAGCGTTGCGGCTGTATCGTTGATGCCGCGTAGCAGGACGGACTGATTCAGTAAAGTTACCCCGGCATGTTTCAGGCGAATCACTGCTTTGCTGACGGAATCATCAATTTCATGCGGATGGTTGCAGTGTACGACCATGACGATGTGCTGTTTTTGTGAGCCGACCCAGGACAGGAAGCCATCGTCAATCCGCTCCGGCAGGACGATGGGCAAGCGGGTGTGGATACGCAGGGTGTGCAGGTGGGGTAAATCACCGAGGCGGTCACTGAGAGTTTGAAGCCGAGAGTCTGTTAGTGATAGCGGGTCACCGCCGCTGAGGATGATTTCCTTGATGTCCGGATTCTGTTTTATCCAGTTGATGGTTTGTTCCCAGTTATCAGTCGCAGGGTTGGCCTCGTTGTACGGAAAATTACGCCGGAAACAATAACGGCAGTGCACGGCGCATGCGCCGGTGGTCGTCAGCAGGGCGCGACCCTTGTATTTCTGCAGTAGCCCGGGCGCCTGCATTGAATGTTGTTCATCAAGCGGGTCGGGCAGGTAGCCATTGCTTCCCTGCATTTCATCCTGCAGTGGCAGCACCTGCCTTAATAACGGGTCATTGATATCACCTTTTGCCATGCGGCTTATAAAGCCGCGGGGTACCCGTAGCGGAAAATCTCTGGCAAGTGGTAGTATACCGGGGCTGGCCGGGTCAATTTCCAGTAAACGCAGCAATTCATCGGTCGATTTCACAGCCTGTGCCAGTATGGATTGCCAGGCTGGCCTGTATTCCACGTTCAGTAATCGGGGTATCATGACGGGCGTTTTCAACTAATTCTGTGGCACAAGGTTAAAGATATTATGGCATCTTACAGCACTAACGAGTTCAAGAGTGGCTTGAAAATCATGATTGATAATGATCCCTGCGCCATTATCGAAAACGAATTTGTTAAGCCCGGCAAAGGGCAGGCCTTCAACCGGGTCAAGATCCGCAATCTGAAGAGCGGCCGGGTGCTGGAGCGTACCTACAAGTCAGGTGAGTCTGTAGAAGCTGCGGATGTCATGGATGTTGATTTACAGTATCTCTACAATGACGGCGAATTCTGGCACTTCATGGACACGGAAACCTACGAGCAGAAAGCGGCGGATGCAGCGGCAGTGGGTGATGCAGTCAAATGGCTCAAGGAACAGGATATGTGCGAGGTGACCTTGTGGAACGGTACTCCGTTGGTAATTACTCCACCCAACTTCGTCATGTTGACGGTTACAGAAACCGATCCGGGAGTGCGCGGTGATACCTCGGGGGGCGGCGGAAAACCGGCAACGCTGGAAACCGGGGCCGTGGTGCGGGTGCCGCTGTTTATTGATATTGGAGAGACGCTCAGGATTGATACACGTACCGGGGAGTATGTTGGCCGGGCGAAGGACTAGGGAAAATACACCCCGTCATTGCGAGGAACGCAGTGACGCGGCAATCCCGGCAAGTCCGCTGCCAGCTTCACGAGATTGCCGCGCTTCGCTCGCAATGACGGAGGGGTGGGGTCGCAACTACGGAGGGTGTTAAAGAGGCAGTAATGAACCTGTATATTTGTTGAGTGGTTGAATTTTGCAAACTGACACAACATGGAGGCCGACCGCCTCGCTGGAAAATATAAAACTCAGGGCACTGCTGCTGGCCCGCATCAGGTGTTTCTTTTCAGAACACGACATCCTGGAAGTGGACACGCCGGCGCTTTCCCGCGCCGCAACCACAGATCCTTCCCTGTCAAGTTTCACAACATGCTTCCATGGTCCTGGCCCCGCGTCCGGTGAGATGTTCTATCTGCATACCTCGCCGGAATACCCCATGAAACGACTGCTTGCAGCGGGACTCGGATCGATTTATCAAATTTGCAAAGTGTTTCGTGATGGCGAGTCCGGCAAGCAGCATAATCCTGAATTTTCCATGCTGGAGTGGTACCGGACAGGTTTTGACCATCTTGATCTGATGGACGAGGTTGAAAGGTTGTTGACCGGAATATTGTCAGATATTGCTCCGGTCGAATCAGTGCATCACTGGAGGTACCGGGACCTGTTTCGGGAGTTCGCCGGGGTGGATGCCTTTGATACCTCTCCGGGGGAACTCAAGTCATTGCTGCAGGCTGGTCACGATATTACGCCCGTAGGGGTGCCCGATACTGACCTGGATGTCTGGCTGGATCTGGTGATGACGCACATCATTGAACCCCGGCTTGGGAAGGGCCTCGTTTTTGTGCGTGACTACCCTGCAAGTCAGGCGGCGCTCGCCCGCTTGCGTGCCGGTACACCCCCGGTGGCGGCGCGCTTCGAGGTATACCTCGATGGCCTGGAACTGGCAAACGGGTTTCATGAACTCGCCGATGCCAGGGAACAGCGCCAGCGGCTCGAGCAGGAATCCAGGAAACGTGAACAGGCCCATGCCGGGTCTGTCAGGCTCGACGAGCATTTTCTTGCGGCACTTGAATCCGGTCTGCCGGATTGCGCGGGGGTGGCACTTGGCCTGGACCGCCTGCTGATGATTGCCAGCGGCGCAGAATGTCTGCAGGAAGTGCTGGCTTTTCCGATTGATTCAGCCTGACAGTTGCACGTATATCTTGTAACCATTCACCACATCCCTGACACTTGGGTATGGCCGAATCAGGACCACGAGATGCAAGTATCAGGATGGACAGGAATACGCTGGTCTGCAGCAATCGCTGGACGGTCAGCGACATCGGTCCCCTGAGTGCAACACTGGACGAACTACCTGTACCACACGGTGACGCCGTGGTTATTGACGGTGCTGCAATTGCTGCTATGGATACGGCCGGTGCCTGGTTGCTGCTGCAGGTCAAGCGGCGCATGGAAGTGGCAAATCGGCAGGTAAGTTTTAGCGGTTTTCTCCCGGGCCACGCCAGGCTGATCAAGTATATAACCGAGGAAAGTCAGGATGTGGACCGTGTCATTGCGCCGCATCCGAAACGTTCTGTCATGGATCGCTGGCGGGCTGCCAGCGGTGACCTGGTGGACTTCCTGGCATTTATAGGTCAGGCAGTAGTTTCACTGTTTCGTGCAATACGTCATCCAGGCCGGATTCGCTGGCCGGAAATATTTACCGAGATCCATGAAACGGGTGTCAAGGCCCTGCCCATTGTAGGTCTGTTGTCATTTCTCATGGGCGTGGTGTTTGCCTACCTGGGTGCTGTCCAGCTGAGGCGGTACGGGGCGGATCTTTATGTAGCCGACATGGTCGGATATGCCATGTTGCGTGAGCTTTCCCCACTGTTGACGGCGATCCTGGTATGTGGACGAACCGGCTCTGCTTTTGCAGCACAGATCGGGACGATGCAGGTGCGGGAGGAGGTGGCGGCCCTGGAGACCATCGGTGTTTCCCCGGTCGACTTGCTGGTATTGCCCAAGTTGCTGGCACTGGTGCTTGTGCTGCCGCTGCTCTCGGTGTTTTCCGATGTGTTTGCCGTAATAGGCGGCATGGTGCTGGCAAATCTGCAACTCGGACTTGGATTTAATGCCTTTATATACCGGATTGAAGAGGCGGTCAGCTATTCCACCTTCATGATCGGTATCGGAAAGACACCGGTATTCGCTGCCATCATTGCAATCGTCGGTTGTTACCAGGGTTTCAAGGTGCAGGGCAGTGCAGAAAGCGTTGGCCGACATACGACCATCAGCGTTGTGCAGTCCATCTTCCTGGTGATTGTGACGGATGCCATGTTCTCGGTTCTGTTCAGTCTCATGGG
>DAOVYA010000267.1 GCA_030635865.1 Gammaproteobacteria bacterium
GACCCTGCAACAATGTTCTGTTGCAGGCTGACGGGCTTGTATTTATCAAGCGACAGTTCAATCGTACGAGGGCCGTATATGATCTCCTGTTCCACGGGCGTCACACCGATTTGCACACCGTCCACCCTGACTTGTGCACCGGCCGGTACACTGCGGATCGTCACATCGGCCCAACCCGGCCGCAGGACATAACTGAACGTTTGCGCCTGCCCAAGTCCCTCTATATCAAGCTGTTCGATGACCGGCAGGTAACGCTGCGTCTCGATACGCAGCTGATGACTGCCGCTGCTGATTTCAACCACACCGTCGGCATCCGCTGGTGCCGGGGTATCACCCACGAAGACGCTGAAAGGTACCTGCGGTTGCAGCTGGATACGGATGCGCCCGGGGAGTTCTGCCAGCTGCAGGCTGAATTCCTGCAACTCGCCCATGGTGATGTTGATCGTTTCCTGCAGCGGGTGGTAGCCCTCCCGGCTGGCATGCACCGTGTAACGTCCGGGCAAGGCGAGCCGGCGATCGCCAATCGTCACGACCGGGGGGAAACCGCTTAACGACTGCCTGTCCGGTTCCGGCACAATCTGTACGACAAGCGGCGTCGCCAGCAACACGAAGGCCGTGGCCAGCAGTAATAACACAAATACTGCCAGCACCGCGCGGCGAGGCGAAACACGCGCTGCTGGCGTTGTTGCCACATCCGGTATCAAACGCTGCGGGGAAGACGGTGGCGGCTCAGCCGGTGGTGACAAATCACTTGCCAGCCCGCGAGCCTGCGTGGTGATCGTAATTTCATCACCCTGTACCTGCCAGCTCATCACGGCCTCGGCGGTTTGTACCTCATCGCCTGACTTCAACCATGTTGAAGCGGACAGCCGTACATGGTTGTGAAATAACCGGACCGCACTGTCGGCCGGCTGGATGTAGACGTGACCCTCCGAGTGCGCAATATAGGCCAGCAGCATATTGGCGGGCGTAGCATGCATGACAATATCACCCTGCAACCTGCCACCGAGTTTCAAAGGCAGTGCATCTTCGTCGAGCCGACGTTCCCCGCGCTCATCGTATATGTAAAAGACCCGGCTCAAATCGGTTCCTCACAGCGGATGAATAATGATATGGATGCACTGCCCGGCAATACCGGCAACTGCTTGCGCACATCCCGATAGCCTGTACACGTACCGACCACCGTGTATTCGCCCGGCAGCAGCTCCAGCCGGTGCTCGGTAAATAACCCAAGCCGGCCAACGTGATAAATGGTGATTTCAGTCTGACCGTCGGAATGCAGGGTTATTGCAACCGGCGTACCGGCCTGCTGAACAAGTCGCTGCAGCGCGCTGATCTTTGCTGCCAGTTTCGGTTCTTCGACAGGTGCCTTCCCGGCAGCTGACAACAGCTTCTCGGCATTTTTCAGCGGATCAGGTGAGTAGATCCTGGCCGGTTGTTCCAGGTAATGATCGAACTGGGCATTCAGTTTTACCCGCTCGCTTGCATGTGTCAGACCACCCCGGGCAAAGCCTGCGCTGTTTTCGACTGTCAGCGCCTTTCGATAAAGATCAACCACGGCCTGCCAGTTCTCCCGGCTCGCCTGTGTTTCCGCCTGCCGCCGCAGGCTGTCAAGAGTCGCGGCAGTCCGCATCTGCTGCAAGCGTCGCCTGTTATCAGCAACGACAGTATTGTCCGGTTGCAAACGGGCTGCTTCCTCCAGCGCCTTTCCGGCCGCTTGCAACCGGCCAGCATCGAGCGCACTCAGTGCACGCGTCATCGCATCCTGAAAAGCAAGCGATTGCAGTTGTTCAGTAACCCGCTCAAGTGCGGTAATCGCCGGTCCATAGACCTCATCCAGCAATATTGACTGTCTGTAAGCCGCCTGTGCCGCAACAAGATCACCGTTAGCCTCTGCCTCCACACCAATGGTCATCTGCTGCAAAACTTCCGCACGAACCACCGCCCTCGAGAGCGTGGTTTGTGCGGCCTGATGATCCGGTTCGATTGCCAGTACCCGTTCGAAGTGCATGACGGCAGTAGCTACATCATCTCCTGCCAGGGCCCCGTGACCACGCGCCAGTGCTTCTGCAAGCAGCGTCCCGCGCCCGTTATCCAGCTGCCGCAACTGTTGTAATGCCCTGGTAAAGTTTTGCTCGGCTGCACTAAAGTTTCGCTGCGCAAGCAAGCGCTCGCCGACATGTGCCATTTCTACCGCCTGACTCCAGCCCGGTTCACCCCACTGCGCGATATTTTCCAGTTCCAGCCTGGCACGCAACTGCAGCCAGTCCTGCATGGCCTTGTTGGCATCAGCCCCTGTTGCAGGAACGGCCCCGATATCCACAGCGCCTGTCGATGTTGCCGCCTGTTGCTGTGACGTATCAATAAATCCCGGCAACACCAGGATGACGGCGAGTCCCAGCACCAGTACAAGCGCCAGTGATATCCACAACCAGCGGTTACCCTCGTTCCCGGCACCATCCGGGTTATGCCCATTACCGGGAGGCTGCAGAACCGGCTCTGCAGGTGGCGTGGTGTGCTTGCTGGCAACTGCCATGTACTGGTCCGCCTCAGGGCGTGGTGAAGCCGGTTTCCGAGGCATAGATGCGCTTCAACAGCGCCCGCCACTTCGTATACTGTACCTCGGCCGAACCGGTCAGCTCGTGGGTCTCGCCCTCCACGTCCACGACCAGCGGCTGGACTTCCGAGGAAAACGATTCATCCAGTTCGATAATCGCATCCCGATTAATGGCCGTTTCCGAGTCCTTGTCAAAACCGGATTTAATTGCATAGGCACCACCCAGAACCAGCACGTCCCGCAATACAGTTGAGCCGCTATTACTGCCGTTATTGTTCGCTTCAAGCAGGATCGCTCCAAGTATGGCTGCAGCACCGATCAGCTTGTGCTTTGTTGCGTCATTTTCAATCTTGCGCAGGGCGGTCGCCTCCTCGCCACGTGATTTACGCCATTCGTAATAAGGCTTTTCCATTGACCTGGAATAATTATCGTAGTGTCCATTGAGCGTATCGATCAGGAGCAAGTCACGCTCACGGATGGCCAGCACCCGCCGCAACATCGGGTCATCGACGGCAGGCAGGTGCACAATGGTGTAACGGCCCTTGTCATCGACCAGCACGTCATCGGCAAATGCCCCAGGCACCAGGTCGGCGGCAA
>DAOVYA010000018.1 GCA_030635865.1 Gammaproteobacteria bacterium
GCCGGCGATGATGTCAGGGATGATGGCAGCATGACGACCAGGAACGAAGCCTCCGCGGCATCATTTGCGGGTAATATTTCGATGCGCCAGGCTCCAGGTTCCGTGTTTTTTCTTTTGCGCAATTGTTTTTCCAAGATCCCATCCTCGTCATAATTTGTTCCGTCCGCGAGGAAGGCAGCGTTGTTGCCACCAACAATTTGTATCTGTGGTGTCTTTGGCAGCAGGATATGGCCCTCGAGATGGCCGCCTGAATGACCAGTTTTGCCATCGGGCATTTTTATAACTGAGAAACCATAATCGGTACGAATTGGTGGCTCGGTAGTATGCAGCAGCCAACGCATCCTGAACTCTGGCTCAGTTGTGCGGACTTGATCAAAGATAACTACGACATCTTCCACAGAATCATATCCAAACGTTCGCCAGAGGCGCTCCACCCGCCGTGTTCTCTGTGAAAATGTTCCCTGGCCGGAATCCGCGTTGGTATAGGCCGGCGTGATATCTGACACTGCGACGACCAGACCGTCCCTGGCAAGGTGCTTTTCGATTTTTCCGGTGTGGTAGATCTCACGTTTGTGCCGCCATTCGGCGAGATCAAGGGGGGCTGCCTCGATACCCCAGCCGGAACCGACACGTCGCTGACCACCGTCATTGGCGATCTGGCGTGGCTCTTTGTTCTCGCGGGGAGCGGGAACCGTATCATCCGGGTCCCGCACAGTGAGGGTGTTGTGGGCGATAGTCTGGTAGGCATAGTTCATGTGGTGATCAGAGCCGTATCCTTTACCCCCGCCATAGGCGCCGCTGTCAATCGCGAGCGCTCCGCCCTTATAGATGGTGAATGCACCCTGGTCAAGGTGCGTATGTGACCAGTAATTGTCCCCGGCCTTGAAGCTGACGTAGGTCGCATCGGGAGACCAGTCGCTGCGGGCGACAAGCATGCCGATGCCATCGAAATAGCGGGCAAGAGGCAATCGCGACATCGCATCAGGGTCACACAGGCTGTTATCCGGCAACGGACCCCAGGGCCAGGAGGTGGGTTCCATGCGCCTCGGGCAGCCGTTCAGGCTGTATGCGGCGGCATGCCGGTATTCGATGGCCAGTGGAACCCTGTCCGGCACGCGGTTGTTAAAATGAGCGCCGTCTCCCCAGCGATAATGCGTACCGTCCGGACGTGTCCTGTAGACAAGAAAATCCAGGAAACCTCGTATGCCGGGCTCAGTGCTGAACAGGTCTTCACCGGTCGCTTCGCGCCACATGGCCGGTACTTGATACACCGCCTGTCCAATGCCGATACCGATATACTCGCCGCCTTCGTGCCAGCCGCCATTCTGCCCCATGACCTGTCGCCAGACGGGCAATACCCGGTTTTGCAGAAGATCATAGGCGAACGCCATGACCGGGGCTCCCCGGCTGTCATCGTCGTACAGCGCGATGGCGCAGGCCATCAGGTCCTGCAACAGCGTGTTGTATAAAATGACATTGTATGGAGAAAGGCGCTCTTCCCGTATGAAGCGGATCAGATGTTCACAGCCATCCGCGACCTTTGAACGCAGCTGCGCCAGCTGCTCCGGATTCCACTCCTGGTACAGCCAGTCATAGGCCAGGACAACCTGCTTGACCTCCCCGCTGGCGCGTTTCCTGAATTCGATCGCGAGCAGCCGCTCGAGCAGCGAGTCGAGGTCCTGCGAGCCCCGCTCGATAAAGGCCATCGTGACGATAGCATCTGCCTTGCCATTCGCACCTGTTGCCCTGCGTGAAAGCTGTTTCAGGTAGGCCGGATTCTGTGAACGCAGTGTGACGATGTCTTCCGCTGATGGTGCCGGCAGACGCGGATGTTCGTGGTGAAACTGTGCCAGTGGCGCCGGGGGCAGGTCAGCCGGGTCCGGCAGTTCGTGCTCCAGCGACCCCGGTGCTGCACCCAGTGAAATGATGGCTCCCAGAAGAAGGCTGGCAAGCGGCAGGGTCAGCAAAACTCCCGTGACCAGCAGTGCGGTTTCATGTCTTGTTGCCGAGGGCTCGATTGGATTCCGTGTTGCCGCTCGTGGCTGTTTTGTCGCAGCAAGTGTTGTTCGGTGACGCAGCAGGTGCCATGCGGTCAGCCAGGCAGCGGTTGCCACGATGACGTCAGTGATGTCTGGGTAGCGACCCGGAATGAACTGCTGCAGCAGGTTGACGGCAAGAACGACCAGAAACACGAGGGCGGCGCCTGCTGCCGGTGTATGGTAAAACCTGCCTCCCAGCCAGTTCCAGGCAAGATAGGCAAGCGCCACGAACGGCCAGCTGTTCTCGAGTATATCGGCGAGTCCCCGGGTAACGTTGCCGAGCTGGCCTGCAAATGGCATCCAGTTGAATGTCGCGGTCTGTGCGCCAGCCATACCGGCAGGCATGTTCAGGTTCTGGGCAATGTAGGCGGTAATGATTGCGGCGGACGCCAGCAAAGAACCCCGCTTCGATTTTCCAGTGCCGAGCGTATACAGCAGAAACACTGCAGCAAGCAGAGCCACCAGTGTTTCTGCTTCCAGTGACCGCTCCATGACAGGAACGGCCAGCAACACGATAAGGATCAGCAGTCCTGTGTAGGCATCCCGTATCCGGGATGCAGAGATTGCGGCAAGCATCACAAGCTGTCCGATGCCGAAGAAGGACAGTGTGTGGGCCGCTATGAGCTGCAAGGAAACCGACGCGGGGTTCTGCAGGGTCGCCCACAAGGGAGCGATACCCTGCCGAAGACTGCCGACGTCGATCGAGGGGACAAATGGGAAGGTCGACGCCAGTATCCACAATCCGGTCGCTGCGAGCGCGACGTTGGGCCCCCGGCCGGGTTGAAACCAGGTGTGTCGCAAGGCCTGTAGCCGATTGCCCAAGGCGTGCTGCGGACTTGCTACCAGTGCCACGACGGCGCCGGCAGCGGTGCCCAGCATGTTAAGCCCGAGATCCAGGCTGGATGTGTTTCTGAACGGGATGGAATACTGCAGGTACTCCAGCGTCCAGCTCAGTAACAGTCCAGCAGCACTGACAAGGCCAATGCAGGATGCCGTAGAAAATCTCTTCCGCAAGGGTATTGCCAGGAGAAGTCCGAATGGCAGGTATACCACGGCGTTGCTGAAGATATCGGCCAGCGAGACATGTTCAGGCCAGGCGGCAAGCACCCCGGCAAACGTACCGCCCCGGGGAGCCTGCCAGGCGTCGAAGGGATACAGCGTCCCGTAGATAACAAGACAGCCATAGGCAATCGGGGTGGCGAAACCGGGCGGGAAACGGTAACGTCCGCGCCGCATTTTCTGTCCGCGCTGCGGGCTGACGGTTGTTTGTGGCACGGGCCGGTACGCCCAGAAAGGATACTGAAAAACGGCAACAAGCAGCACCATCCCGTAATGGAATGCCAGGAAACGACCCAGCAAATCAAACCCGCTGGCCAGGTTGGTGCGGTCGGCGCTCAGCAAAAACTGCAGCGCGGAGAATACCTGTTTGTATTTATGGACCTCCTGTTCAAGACCTGGCCACAGACAGCCATACGCAGCCGGGAGCGACAGGAGCACGAGCACCATCACAAACAGGATTGCCGGCCGTCCCGTCGCAAGCCTTACAGAAACCAGCGAGCCGGCCAGTCCGGTAGTGACCATCCACCTGGCAATAAACAGCGTTGCCTGCCAGCTTCCCCCGCCGGCCATCAGTTCGGTCAGGTTGTCCGTTGCGGCCTGTTCGACGATGATCCAGTGAGAGAGCGCCAGCAGAGGCACGGACAAGATGGCCCAGGAGACAAGCGTACGATATCGGTCTCCACGTTCTGTCCGGAGTAAAGCGGCTGTAAGGAGGCAGGAGCCGGCGAGCATGATGCCAGAGCCAATAACCAGTCCTGACAGCCGAAACAGGTATTCCCATTCCCATGGCCAGTCCAGAATCGGTGTTCCGAGGAGGTCATGGATGCTTTCGGCGGGCACGGCGCTGCGCAGGAACAGCCACAAGACGGCTGTCTCTGCAACCAGCAGCAGGGGTAGTATCAGGACCGCGCGGCTCGATAGTTGTACGAGTCGTGCAATCACTGCGGGGATTCCGAACAGCGCATACAGCGTGCATGACAGCAGCACGGCCTGCATGACCGGATTGCGATCTGCCACGAGTTCCTGCAGGTTGTAGGGGATGCCCGGCAAGCTTTCGATGAGCCAGGTGGCGAAAGCCAGCCCCGCCACCGTCATGCCGACCACGATGCCGATTCTTGCAGGCTTCATGTGCGGGGTTTTTCCAGTGGGGCAGGGAGTCCAGTAACTGGAGACAAGCCGGCTGGCTCGTGTCTTGCCGGGGTGCCTTCGGCAGTTACAGGAGTGCGACCTGACATTATTGAGTTACTGATGACATTGAGCATGCCGGTACATCGACTCATTCAGGATATGACCATAATGATTTCAGGGCCGCAGGCACAGTTACCGGTGTAGCTTGCATCGATGTGGATTTACTGTACTCATGCAGCATGAGACTGATCTCATGATTTGTGAAAGCTTCCAAGGTTATGATGACTGCGGGGCTGCGGTATGGCAAGTTGCCAACAAGAAGCATCGCCTGCGGCATGTTCGCAGTAGAGGCAGGAATGAGATACTTTACTGTATGCATTGCAGCCGGGTTGCGACGCCGTGACGGGCCGGGTTCCGGAAACCGCCATCATCAACAGGCGTCACCACACTGCAACACTGCTCGCTGGACAGGCCGGCTGCATCAACTGTGATTCTTCTGTCTTCGCAGGCAGGGGTCCTGTATATGCAGGAAAAGTTTTTGCCCTCAAGGGTGAGCAATGTCCAATACCTCGGTCCGGTATGCCGGTAGCATGCGGGGGTAGTTCATCTTGAAGTGGGCTACTATCAGCTCTGGCAATATTGGCACTTCTCCGGCTGGCAGGCTGTTCAATGCTGATTTTCAATGTCAAAATCAAGCATGAAGAACTGAGCTCCCGGTTTTTTCGGGTCTCTCCTGATATGAGTGGCTTGATGCCAGTGTATTTTCGACGACCGCTAAACGGTAATATTTTTTGATATTCAGATGGAGAAACTATGCTGCATTTTGAGGTAGGAAAATCTGATGGGCAAAGCCGGGGCCTGATATATCTGTTTGTGTACCTTATCATGCTGAGTGGTCCCTGCCTTGCAGACTTACCCGACACCATCGAACGCGCCTTGCCGAGCATCGTCGGAGTGGGCACGGTACAGATGACAAGGCGCCCGCCGGCGAAGCTCACGGGCACCGGCTTTGTGGTTGGGGATGGCCGTCATGTCATCACCAATGCGCACGTGATCCCGGAGAAAATCGATGCCGCCAGGCTGGAGTACCTGGCGGTTTTTACCGGCAAGGGCAAAAATCCAAAGGTGCGCCAGGCGGTGAAGGTGAAGCAGGACAAGACCCATGACCTGGTGTTGCTCCGGTTCGAGGGTGAGCCGCTACCGGCGCTCTCGCTGGGGCAGTCCTCCCGGGTCAGGGTCGGCGAGGAGTATGTCTTTACCGGCTTCCCGCTTGGCGTCCTGTTTGGCCTCTACCCGGTCACCCATCGCGGCATGGTCAGTTCCATCACACCCATCGCCCTGCAGGCAAATGCGGCCAGCCAGTTGGATCCAACCCAGATCCGCCGCCTGCGCTCGCCGTACGATGTCTTTCAACTCGATGCCACGGCCTATCCGGGTAACAGCGGCAGCCCCCTGTATGATCCCGAGACCGGGCGCGTGGTCGGGACCATCAACAAGGTCTTCGTCAAGGAGGGCAGGGAAAACGTGCTGGCGAAACCCAGCGGGATCACCTATGCGATACCCGGCGAATACGCCCGACAACTCTTGAAGGCCGCCGGCCTGGCGCCATGAGCGGGGCATCCGCTTGGATCTGACTGATCAGCAGTGTAGTCTGGTCTGGACGGAGTAACGCGGCGCACTCGTTGAGTGGCCGTGCGGTGGTTGCGCAGAAAAAATCAATAACCGGAGGAGGGGCTGGGAATGAATCAAATCCTGAAAACAAGCGGTGATCTCGCGGCGATTCTGGGCATCGCCATCTGTCTGGTCGCCGGGGTCATGCGCCTGGCTGGCCAGCACCACATTGTCGGTATCGAGGCCATTACCCTGTTCACCGGGGGGATTGCACTGATGGTCATGGGTTGCCTGGCCAAATTGCACAACCTGCAGTCGTAGCCCTGTGGGTTATCCAGGGCTCACGCCTTCAGATTCAGGTGCTGGTCGGACTTAAGTCTCTGATCGCAGGGCGGAATAGGCCTCTTTGCCAGGCGATTACATAACCGAACCACCCTCTATGATGGGGGCGAGCATTTACAATGAAGCCATTGTGAAATGTCAATATAGTGACTATTATTAGATTGACGTACACTGGGAATAACTGGTTGTCAGGTATTTTTACACATCAGGGTGGTTTGTGGCTGGCTGACGGTTTTCCGGCACCATAAGCACCTGTTTTAATACCTTTGTCCTATATATTGGTGTGAAACTTGCAAGTAAGATTACGATCTAGTCAGGTTTTAATCAATAATTGTCATCTACGGACGGTGTGATAACTACTATGAATAATAAAGAGGAAGAACTAGGTCACAATCAGCCACCCGCAGTGGGTGAAACTGGTGGTGCAGAGGCAAGCTCGCCGAATCTGGAAACGCCGGAGGGTAACGGCCGTCGGCGCTTTGTAAAGGGCGTCCTTGCCGCGACACCGGTGATCATGAGCGTGGCCAGCCGGCCGGCCTGGGGTATCGGCGGTGGCAATTTCTGCTGGTCGGGGCTGCAGTCCGGCAATCTTTCCGGTCACGACCACAACGCCTGTTGTTTCGGTCGCAGTCCGGGGTATTACAAGAGCAATGTCTCTGCCTACGGTGATGGCCCTGGCTGGCCGCCCGGTTTTCTCCATGGCTGTCCTGATGTAAAAAGTAACGGGACCATCGATGCAACATGCAAGACTCTGTTCAAAGATCCAGAAGCCGGGATAATAAATGGCACGCAGTTCTCAAGCGTCTTTCCCAGCGGTAGTATTGAGTATGATGGTTTGACGTTGATGCAGGTTCTTTGGCAGAAGTCGGGCAGCTTCGGCTTTCATGCCATAGCGGCCTATTTCAATTCACTGAATTTTCAGGGGTGTTACACCTGGGGGCCGGATGAGTTGAGGGAAATAATTATTGACATCCTGACGCTTGGGCATCATACCGATGGTGATATGATGTGGACCGAGGATCAGATGAAGTGTCTGTTCGACGCCAGTTATCACACTGATCCTCATCACGATACACACGTTCCCGGTTGTTTCTAGGTCTGACCGGCATTCAGACCGAGGCTAGCGCGATGCGGGAACGCGGCTGGCAACTATCACGCGGTCTCCAGTTTCATATCAGTCGTTGGGATAACTCTGTTGTGCTCTATGAGGGGACTTCAGGGAGTTCCAGCCTGTTGGATCCGCTATCCTTTGAAGTCTTCCAGCTCTTCCAGAAGGCCGACGGGCCGTTAACGGTATCAGGCATTGGTGCGACACTCTCGGAAAATGGCGAAGCGGAAGACCGTGATGCTTTGCGCAGTGACATCCAGCGGATTGTATATTATCTTGGGCGCCAGGAATTTCTGGATCAGACCCGCTAAGTGACTGTCGCCTCCCTATCGATTTCCGAACTTCGGTCCCACCTGTCTTCCGCATCTGGCCTGGGCCTGAGGGTAGGACCCTTTAGTCTGCGTATCCGCTCACCGCTTGCTGCGATTGCCACGTCGGTGCACCGGATGTATGCCGGTTTCGATATCGTCGAAGACATGCCGTTCGCGGACTTTCACGTCAGCGTAAACCGTCCTGCAAATATCCGTCGCTGGCTGCGCCCGCAGGTCCAGTTCTACCTGGACGGTATGGAACCCTTCAAGCCGCTGCCGTTGCCGCAGGCCTATGCCATGCTGGAGTGGGGGTTGAACTGGTGCATTTCCAATTTCAGCAACCAATACCTGATTATCCACGCAGGGGTACTCGCCCGGGGCAACCGGGCCGTGGTGATGCCCGCGCCGCCGGGGTCGGGGAAAAGCACGCTGTGTGCGGGTCTGGTCAGCCGTGGCTGGCGCCTGCTGTCCGATGAATTGACCTTGATCGATACTTGTACGGGACTGGTCCAGCCGCTCCCGCGGCCGATCAATTTGAAGAATGAGTCAATCGAGGTGATGCGGCGTTTTGCCCCGGATGTGGTACTGGGGGAGGTGGCCCACGATACCGCCAAGGGGACTGTTGCCCATATGCAGCCGCCACAGGGGAGTGTGGCGACAATGGGGGTGCCGGCCAGGCCGGCCATGGTGGTTTTCCCGCAGTACGCTGCGGGCGCAGCGGCCACCCTGGAAAGGGAGGACAGGGGGGTTGCCTATATGGCGTTGGCCGAGAACAGTTTCAACTACAGCCTGCTCGGGACGCGTGGCTTCGAGGTACTCAAGGCGTTTATTGACCAGTCAGACTGCTACCGTTTCAGCTACGCTGACCTGGATAAGGCGGTCACTGTCTTCGATGAGCTGATGGCGGCGCGCTGATTCCATGGCGAGCCTGTTGGTCAGCGTGTTACGGGACCCGGGGCAGGTTACCCGGCTGTCGCTGGAAGAGTGGGACCTGCTTGTCCGCCAGGCGCGCCGGACGAACCTGCTGGCGCGCCTGGCTATTGTTCTGGATGAACATGGCCGGTTTGCCGCTATTCCTGAACAGCCCAGGCGGCACCTGGACTCCGTGCGGCTGCTCGCCGCTAAACAGCACCGGGACATACGCTGGGAGGTGCGCTCCATCCGGCGCGCCCTGAGGGGGACGGCCATCCCGGTGATCCTGCTGAAAGGCGCTGCCTATGTTATGGAAGGGTTGTCTGCGGCCAGGGGGCGGCTTGTCTCTGATCTGGATATTCTCGTGCCGCGCGACGACCTCCCGGACACGGAGCAGGCGTTGATGATTGCCGGCTGGCAAAGCAGCCACCTTGATAAGCGGGACCAGCGCTATTACCGGAAATGGATGCATGAGCTGCCGCCGCTGAAACACATGCGCAGGTTGAGTGTCCTGGACGTACACCACACCCTGGTACCATTGACCTCCCGCTACCATTTCGATGCGACGCCCTTGTTTACAGACGCCAGGGTTCTGGAAAAGGCGGCCACACCTGTCGATTCCGACCTGCTGGTACTGTCACGTGAGGATATGGTGATACACAGTGCCGTTCACCTGTTCTGTGATGGTGAGTTCGATCACGGCCTGCGTGATCTGGCGGATCTGGATGACTTGGTCCGGGAGTTTTCACAGACTGCCGGTTTTTGGGAGGCGCTTCAAGGCCGTGCGCGGACGCTGCGGCTGGGCCGGCCCGTTTTCTATGCAATGCGTTATCTCCAGCGCATCCTCGGAACCCCGGTTCCTGAGGCATTGCGGGACCCACGGGTGATGGGTGGGCCGAACCGGTTGATTCAAGGTGTCATGGATTTTCTGTTCATGCGCGCCCTGGAACCTGACCATCCCAGTTGCGATCGCAGCTTCACGGCTTTGGCACGCTGGGTATTATATGTCAGGGCCCACTATCTGCGGATGCCCTTGCACCTGTTGCTCCCGCATCTGCTGGGTAAGGTCCTGCGCCGCGACGAATCACCGCTTGCCGTTGCGGTACGTAATCCCGGCGAGTAGCGGATTTGAAAAACTGTATTCACTTTTCCTGGGCTCGCCTGATGTAAATCTCGACGCGACGCTTCAGGCCGGGGTTATAGCTGGTTGAGTGTTCCAGCCTGGTATCGTGATCACCGCGTCCTTCGGATTGAATGCTTGAATCGGTGAGGCCCTGGTTGACGAGGTAATCAACGACCGCCTTTGCCCTGAGTTGTGAAAGATGCAAGTTGTATTCGGCTGCTCCGGAAGAGTCGGCATGTCCCACGACCTGAATAGTCAGTTTGTCACGATTGCGCAGGATGTCAGCCAGTTTCTCAAGTGCGGGACGCAGGTCATCCCTTATCCGGGTACTGTCAAAAGAAAATACCCCGTTACCACTGAGGTTAACCCTGAGGATATCGTCGTCCATTCGTTCAACCAGCAGCCCGTTTCGCTGTAGTTCTTCTTCCAGTTGCAAGGGGTTGGCCTGCGGGAGATCCGGTTCCTGTACAGCTATTTCAATTTCTGCTGTGTCAGTTCCCGGTTCATGACTCACCGGAGGTGATTCGTGAGCCACGGTTCCCTTGAGGTTAACCTTGAGGGTATCGTCGTCCATTCGTTCAACCAGCAGCCTGTTTTGCTGCAGTTCTTCTTCCAGTTGCAACGGGTTGGCCTGCGGGAGATCCGGTTCCTGTACAGCTATTTCAATTTCTGCTGCGTCAGTTCCCGGTTCATGACTCACCGGAGGTGATTCGCGAACCACAGTTCCCTTGCCCATATCCTCATCGGGTTCAGTGATGTCAGGTGATGATTCCCCGGTCGCAATACTGACACCCTTTTGTATGCCGGAATGAACCCATGCCATCAGGTTCTTTCCAGTCAGCCAGGTCGATGCAGGGTTTGTTGTATACAGCACTGCGAGTGCCAGACCCGTAATCAGCCCGGTTAGTACCGGCAGCCACCATGAACTCCGCTTTCGCGTCTTCTTTTTTTCGGGTTCTGCCTGATCCAGCGGTCTTTCCTGTTCCCTGGCGGTGACCTGTTCGGGGGGTGTGTCTGAAGATGGTGCAGTTTCCTGTCGGGCTTTTGTGGTTGGCGGCATGGGTTGCGGCACTCTTTTCGGCGCAGCCGGGGGCGATTGGCGAGCGGGCTCTTCTTCGTAGGTTTCCTGATGCTGGTCTGCTGGCCAAGGAACTGCTGTAGCCATTCCCGCCGTTTCCATGGGCATCAAGAACTCCTGACGGAGCTCCTCGACAACAATCATTACGTCCGGTATTCCAAGCCGGTGTTTTTCCTCGATACTGCCATGCAGGAAAAGACGGCTGCAGATCTGGTTTATCTGTCGTGGTATGCCCTGACTGTATTGCTGGATCATGGCATAGGCCTCTTTGCTGATCAGCGGGTCACCCGTCCATGCCACACGGCGAAGCCGATGTTTGATATATGCCTCGGTGTCATGGCGATCAAGGGACTCGAGATGCGTCGCGGCAATCATGCGTTGACGTAACGGCTCCATGGAAGGCGCATCCACCATGTTTCGCAATTGCTCCTGGCCAATCAGGAATACTTGCAATAATGGCTGGCCGCCAGCTTGTATGTTGGTCAGCAGGCGGAGTTCTTCAAGCGCATCCTCAGCCATGTCCTGGGCTTCGTCAACAATCAGCAGGGGGCGTCGTCCCTGCTGAAATTGCTGTTTCAGGAAGCGGTCCAGTCGTACCAGCACATCAACCTTGTCTTCACCCCCGGGATCCAGATTGAACGAGTAGGCCACCAGGCGGAGCAGATCATCTGCTTTCATCTGTGTAGTTACAAGGCTGGCAACTATTGCCTGCTCTGGTTTGAGCGTTCGCAGCAGATCATGGATCAGGGTTGTCTTGCCTGTTCCCGGGCGGCCCGTAATCATGATAAATCCCTCGGCGCGCTGGAAGGCGTGGTGCATGTAGGTCATCGCCTTGCGGTAGGTCCGGTGCTGGTAGCAAAATCGGGGATCCGGACTTAAGCGGAAGGGTTCGGCGCTTAACTGATAGAAGGTTTCATGCATAGGAATAGCTTGTTTCAGATTTGCAGGAGCAGAACCAGAGTGAATCGGTCGACTCGTTACACTCCGAACTGGGATTCAATAAAATGTCCTTTATTTGTATAGAGGTATTCCCTGACCTTGATTCTACAATTATTTGGACTTGTTTGTCTGGCTCTGCTATTTTTTAGCTGCATTCAGAATAAATTCTGTTGCGGGGGCCGGTTGTGAACAAATATATAAAGGATTTCTCATTCAAGATTGCTGCTGCCGTGTTGCTGGTCAGCCTGAACGTCAGCGCTGAAACCGCGACTGACATTGAAACCGATCCGTCTACCCCTGCTGACGCTGCGGGCGGGGATGATTCCGAAACCGTTACAGTCAAGGTAACACGTACCAAGGAGGGTGTCGAAGTGGTAACGCCCAACGGGCGGCATATCTTGCTGAAGGATGACCATACCTGGGAATACCTCGAGGTTGAGCAGTTGCCAGCCAGCGAAAGCGCAGTACTTGCCGTGGTCAACGTCAAGGAGCTTGGCAATACCTGTGATATTGGTTTCAGGCTAACCAATAACCTGCCATACATGATCAAGAGCCTGGTACCCCGGTTCTCGGTCTATACCAGGGACCAGCAGGTGTTTGAAACCCGCTCCAAGTCATTTAATTCTATCAAGCCGACCGGTAGCCAGTACCGGAAGGTTCGTTTTATCGGCATCACCTGCGCGAATATATCGCATCTCAAGCTGCATGGTGCCGATCGTTGCACAATGGGGCCGTTCACAAAATTCGACTCGGGCGAGGGTGAATGCCTGAAACGGATTTATGTGCAGGAAAGCGATCTGATAAAGGTTATTAAATGAAGTTTCCGGCAAGCCTGTCGGAATTTTCAGTCAGTTCTCAATTTGACCAGCTTATCCGGGAGATATTTTATTTGCCTGGTTTAATCTGATCCGGTTTTAATCTGGCAGTAAAGTATTCTTCAGCGGTAATTCGTAATCATTCCAGCCGCGTAGCAATAGAAGGCTTTAAACAACAGCAAATATAGGCAAATAAGGCCAACAGGCCAATTCTATTGGGCAGTATAAATCGTATAAAATCAGTGATTGCAACAGGATACGCGGACTCAGTCGGAACACTACGAACCAGACGGTCGGGAGTTCGACAAGCCGCGTCAGCGGTGCAGAACGCCGGCTTTACCGGCGGCCCCGAAGGGGCGAGGGCGAAGCCCGAGTAATCTCTCCAGGCGCGCTATTTCTTTTAACAACAAGGAGTTAAGAGATATTTTCGGCGTATTTCTCTGGGCGCTATTGCACTAATCTCCGAATTTACGTTCCATTGTGTGAGAGATTGAGGGTGAACATAACAGGCGGGCGACAAATACGAGATCAGGATAAGAATTATCTTTCTCGGACCCGGCTAAGCCTTAATGCCCAAA
>DAOVYA010000307.1 GCA_030635865.1 Gammaproteobacteria bacterium
CATCACCCGGTGCTTGAAGCACGGCACTGGGGCATCATCAACGACGAGGATGTTGCGGCGGGAACCTATCATCGCACTCATTCCTGCTATGCCGTCGCTGCATTCCATGAAGCGCTGCGTATTCTGCTAACCTGCGGTCGTGCGCAAAAGGCGAAAGATTATCTCTATCACGAGACTGCGTTGAAACGCGCGGTAACGGCGATGGGTTGTGACGTTACGTCGGATATGCCCAGTCTGATAGTGCTGAATCTGCCCGGCAAACTGGCGGGACAGGAAAAAGACCTGGTGGCTGGCTGCCGGGCGGAGAATTTTGCTATCTGGCCAACGCTGTCGGAACCTGTTCAGATACGAATCGGCATTCTTAACCAACTCACGGTTGATGCGATCACCGACATCGTGGGACGTTTCGCCGATGCAATGCTGAAGAAGGGAGCGGAATTCGACAAGCATGCCGTGATGAACGGTCTGGCGGAGTACTATAAAGCCGTTTAGATTATGAAACCATGTAAACGCGAACTGAAAAAATCGCTGCCGGTAATGGCATGTTACAGCCTTAATGCGATGTCCGGATTTACTAGACCACTTCAACTGGAAGTGGCCTGAGATGAAAGTCTACGAATATCAAGCCAAGCAGCTCCTGGATAAAAACGGCATTCGCGTTCCGCGAGGCGATGTCGCGTCAACACCGGACGAGGCCGCCAGCGTTGCCCGGGAGCTGGGAGGATCCGCCTGGGTAATCAAGGCGCAGATTTACGCCGGCGGACGTCGAGCCGGTCATTTTGTGGGCAATCAGGAGGCGGAGGGTGGTATCCGCTTCGTTGACTCGCTTGCAGACGTGCGAAATACGGCGCAGGAAATGCTCGGGCACGTGCTGATTACGGATCAGACCGGTCCGGCCGGGAGAACCGTGAACCGGCTTTATGTCGAGCAAGTGTGCGAAGTGCAGCGTGAACTCTATCTCGGGATGCTGGTGGACCGCCGGACAAGCCGGGTGACGCTGATCGCCCTCGCCGAGGGCGGTGTAAATATCGAATCAATAACGTCACGCTCTCCCGAGTCAGTCCTGAAACTCGCTATCGACCCTCTCGAGGGTTTGCAGCAGGATGCTGCGCGGGAAATTGCTGCCGCACTTGAACTCACGGATGAGCAGACAGATGAGACAGTACGGGTCATGCTGGTGATGTATGCGATGTTTATGAACCTGGATGCATCGCTGATTGAGATTAATCCTCTGGGGATTACTGCTGCAGGTACACTGATAGCCCTGGACGCGACCTTGACATTTGACGACAACGCAATGTTTCGGCATGAAGATATTCAATCACTGCATGATGATGAACTGCGATGGGGCGAACTGGATGCTGCACAGCATGGCCTTAATTATGTCAAGCTTGATGGCAACATCGGTTGTCTTGCCAGTGGTGCCGGACTCGCTCTGGCCACACTCGACGCGGTCAAGTTCTACGGTGGAGAGCCGGCAAACTTTCTCGATGTGCCGCCAGCCGTGGAGTTCGAGCGCGTAAAGTATGCGTTCGGGTTGATTCTGTCTGATCCGGGTGTTGAGGCAATCCTGGTTAACGTCTTTGGCGGTGGCATCATGCGCTGCGACACTATTGCCGACGGCATAATCCTGGCAGCCAGGGAATTCCCCGTTCGTGTACCGCTGATCGTGCGACTGGCCGGTATAAACGCCGATTCTGCCAGAGACAGGCTCAGGGATTCCGGGTTGGTGATTACGTTTGCAGAGGGTTTCGCCGATGCTGCGGAGAAAGTCGTCAAGGCAGCGACCGAGGCCAGGTTGAGCGCGCAGCGAAAGTGGTGGCAACGGGTTCAGGGGTTGCTGACAAGGAAAGACTAAACAATTGATCGCACTGCGGGATAGTTCCGGGCCGGGCCCGTGAGTGCTGAGAGGAGACGGGCTATGGCGGTATTGGTCGATGCTGGAACCAGGGTTATCTGTCAGGGCATCACCGGCCGGCAGGGGACCTACTATGCGGAAGAGGCGATCGCCGACGGTACCCGGCTGGTTGGCGGTGTGCGACCTGGCAAGGGTGGTACACGGCACCTGGGGTTACCGGTTTTCGATAGCGTCGAAGAGGCTATGCGTGAGACCGGTGCGGACGCAAGCATGATATTCGTGCCGCCGGCGACTGCCGCAAATGCTATTCAAGAGGCGATAGATGCTGGCCTGCCCCTGATCATTTGTATCACGGAACGCATTCCGATCCTGGATATGGTCCGTATTAAACGTGTCCTGGAGACTTCCAGTTCGCGGCTTATTGGCCCCAATTGTCCAGGGATTGTCACGCCCGGTGAGTGCATGATCGGCATTATGCCCAGAAGCATTTTCCGTCGCGGCAGGATTGGTATTGTTTCCCGCGCGGGGACGCTCACCTATGAAGCGGTGGCACAGACAACCGGGAATAGACTCGGTCAGTCAACCTGTATCGGTATTGGCGCAGACCCGGTTCAGGGGATGACATTCTGCGATTGCCTGGAGTTGTTTATGGCGGATCCGGAGACTGAAGGTATTGTATTGATTGGCGAGATTGGAGGCATAGCAGAAGAGCAGGCGGCGGATTACCTGACGCAGCATAAAAGCAAAAAACCTGTGGTTGCCTACGTTGCCGGTCGCCACGCGCCTGCGGGGCGCCGAATGGGTCACGCCGGTGCGATTATCGAACACAGTACCGGGCGCGCGGAGGGCAAGATTGAGGCTTTACG
>DAOVYA010000304.1 GCA_030635865.1 Gammaproteobacteria bacterium
CGTAATACCCTGTGAGGGTGGTCCACGGGTTAAATGCGACAAAGGTGGGTGACATGGCGATGCCGGTTTCACGCAGGAATGCCAGCGCCTGAATAAAGTCATTGCGGGTATGTCCCTTGTCGAGGTAACCCAGTATCCGGTTATCTACCGATTCGACGGCCGAAACAATAAACAGGCAACCGGTTTGTTTAAGCTCACGGATCTCATCCGGATAGTTGATGATGTGTTCAATTTTGATGGTCGCGTCATAGCTTATGTCCGGATATTCCGAATGCAACTTGCGCACGATCCTGAGTGCGTGCCCCGGGCCGTTGAAAAAATCCGGATCACCAAAGGAGATGTGTGCGGCGCCCTGCTCGATCTGGCTTCGAATATCATCCAGTACGATGTTCTCGGGAATAACCCGGAAGATCCCGTTGTAAACAGGAGCGACCGGGCAATGTCGGCACAGGTATTTACATCCGCGTGTCGCCTCACCGAAACCAACTGTCTTCCTGCCGCCGTCCGGCATTACCAGTTGTGCATACTTGCTGAGTGGCGGCAGCTTGGAACGATCGGGTGCAATAAAGTCAATCTTGTCCAGGCAGACGCTTGTTTCACTCTGTGCGTGCTGCTCACCTGCTTTCAGTCGCCTGATCAGCGAAACCATGCCGGGCTCGACTTCACCACCGAGAATCGTACTGACACCAAGCGATTCAAACAGGTCGGCATTCATCGGTGCATACAAGCCGAACACACACAGGCTCGCGTCCGGTGAAATGCTCCTGATTTTGGGAATCGCTTCTACGGCGATACGGGTCGCGGTGTGCATGGGTACATACAGCGCAACCAGGGAAGCGCCTTGAAGCACGGCTTGTTCAAGTTTCTGTATCGACAGGTCCAGGCATTCAACCGTGCAGCCCTCGTTTTCCAGCCATGCGGCCGGCTGGGCCAGTCCAAATGGCTGGCGCCCGATTTCATAGGGGTTTATCAGTACAACTTTCATATAACTATTAACATGCAAAACAACAGGATATAACGACAATAAATAAACTACCTGAATCGCTTCCCAGGGAGAATTCCGCCGCAAACTTTAACCGGGTCAAAGCAACGTTAAGCGTATGCCCATTCTAGCGCGTTTGGGAAATAATCAATACTCGTACCGGGTCGCGCTACACTTGCTATGACCTGTCAACGGCGAATAGAATTCGCACGCAATCAAGGGGCGTTGATTTCCAGCAGCGGCCACATTCCGGGGACAAGATATGGCTGCATACAAGGGCTTGAGCTGGACGGGATTTTTCATGCGCCTGCTGGCGGCGGTTGTGCTGGTTTTTTCGACCTATAATCCGTCAGGCTGGTCGTACTACCACTGGGTCATGGAAAACCCGCCGAATTTTAATCCCATGATGGCCCTCGCTGGCATTGTCCTGGTTATCGGCTGGACGATATTTTTGCGTGCAACCGGACGTTCACTCGGTGCATTCGGTCTTATCCTGGTGGCTGCTTTTTTTGGCACCCTGCTCTGGATGCTCATTGACTGGAATATTGTACCTGCTGACAGCGTCAAGGCCATTACCTATATCGTGCTCGTTATACTTTCCGGGATACTTGCCATCGGAATTTCATGGTCACATATACGGCGGCGTATGACCGGCCAGGTCGATGTTGACGAAATTGAGGGTGATGATTAAGTGAGCCTGCGATCATGATTGCAAATGCCGACATCCAGTATATCGATACCCCGGATGCACTCAGGCAGTTTTCAGAGCAGCTTTCAGGCTCCGACTGGATTGCACTTGATACGGAATTCCTGAGAGAGAAAACCTATTACCCGAAACTGTGCCTGCTACAGATAGCAACACCCGAAGTCGTTGCCTGTATCGATCCGCTGGCACTGGGTGAGCTCTCCCCGATTCTGGATGTAATTTTTGATACCCGCATCACAAAGGTGATGCATGCGGCACGCCAGGACCTGGAAATCTTCTACCATATCCAGGGTTCCGTTCCTGCACCGGTTTTTGACACGCAGATTGCTGCCCTGCTACTGGGACACCCGGACCAGATTGGTTACGGAAATCTTGTCAGGGAGGTGCTTGGGGTCAGCCTTGAAAAGAAGCATACACGTGCCGACTGGTCGTTACGCCCCTTGTCCAGGGACCAGGTTCAATATGCCGCCGATGATGTCGTGTACCTGGTGGATGTCTACCAGCAATTGCTGGAGAAACTGGACAGGCTGGGCAGGCTTGACTGGCTAAACGGGGATTTCGAACGACTTGCCAGTGCCGACCTGTACCATAATGCCCCTGACAGGGCATGGCTCAGGGTAAAGGGGGCTAATCGGCTGAAGGGCGCCAGCCTGTCAATACTCCAGGCCCTTGCCGAATGGCGAGAAACAGTTGCGCAGCAAAAAGACATCCCGAGAGGCTGGTTGTTACGCGATGATGTACTGGTAGACCTTGCACGACATTCACCAGACTCGATGTCGTCACTCGGAAAGATACGCGGGCTTGGTGAGCGATTGCTCAAAAGGAACGGTGAACACCTGCTTGGACTTGTTGAAGATGCAAAAAAGAAACAGCCTGAACCCTTTCCTGAAAGGGATATCAGGAAACGTCTGTCGCCTTCCCAGGATGCCCTGGTCGATGTAATGATGGCCGTCGTGCGTATCAGCGCCGAAAATAATTCGCTGAACCCCGCTGTACTGGCGACACGCAAGCACCTGGAAAAACTGGTGACCGGTGATACAAACTCCGAGCTCATGCAAGGCTGGCGAAAGAAACTGGTGGGTGATC
>DAOVYA010000041.1 GCA_030635865.1 Gammaproteobacteria bacterium
GGCGAAGGCGTTTACCTTGGGGCTGTCCAGAACTGTAAACCGGTAGATCAGTTCCGGGCGGTGACTGTTGGCTGCCAGCCTGTCACCAACGCGCTGCACCAGTTCCCCAAGTGCCGCATCTTCATATTTGGGCGTCTCCTTCAGCACTTGTGCGTTGTACTGCCGCCCGAGACTGATCTCCTGTGACTCTGACATCAACACAAAGTCGCTTTCGCCGGTCACAGGGTTGGTGGAGCAGGCAGCGATGAGCAGTGTGCTGGCAATCAGGATCAGAAGGCGGTGAGAATATTTCATTTAGACAACCACCAGTGGTTTCAGTGGGTGTTTCCAGGACGGGCGATCGTGGCCAGTGCCGCCGGATGTCGTACGTTCATTTGCAAGCCGTTTTTTACCGGTTTGACCCAGCCCCGGGTTTCGATGTGATGCCCTGCAAGACTTTCCACAAAGCCGGACTCAAAGTTCACAATATCCTTTTTGCTGATGCGTATCACCAGTGTCCCTTCCAGGTTCACCCATACATTATGCGGCGATTTACGTACTTCTTGTACCTTGCCGTGAATAATTCGAAATCCGCGGGTATTAGGGGGCAGTGATTGGCTTTGTTGTGGTTTGTAGGTATCCAGCCCCCATATACCGCGTCTTGCGCTACGCGCCACGTTTTCATGCTGCTGATAGCAGGTATGACCCCAGGTATTGGGTGGTACGACCAGTGTCGTTGCCAGTCCTTTCTGCAACAGCCGAACCGCAACGTTATCGCCATTTTCCAGGAATGCGTGCGCCAGCAGACGTTCGTAGCGGTCCCGGTGCTCCTTGCCAGCCTGCAACAGCAGGGTGCGATTGTGTGTGTCCAGCAGTTCCTGCAACCGGGCCTTCGCCTCATTGGCATACGGCTGGGTTGCCTGGCCATGGTGCCCGGTTTCCGGGGTATTGATACCGATAAAACGCAGTCGGCGTCCGTCTCCCAGTTTTACCGTGTCACCATCATAGACATGAATAACCCGCACACGTTCACTGGTGTGCTCGGCCGCACAGTTACCTGCAACGGCGGCCTGGGCGGCACAACAGTAAAGCAGGATGCCCGGCAGGAGTTGCCGAAATAAAAAAGGGGCGCCCGAAACGGGCACCCCTTTCACTGCATACATGTGCTGCATTCCCTGTCGATCAACTCTTCCCGTAGCGCTGGCGGAACTTGTCTACACGACCACCGGTATCCAGCAATTTCTGCTTGCCGGTATAAAACGGGTGGCACTGTGAACACACCTCGATGTTGAGATCCTCGCCCTTTGTGGAGCGTGTTTCGAAGCTGGCGCCACAACTGCAGGTGACTTTGATGGCTTCATAGGCCGGGTGTATATCGCTTTTCATAACTACCTCTAAAAACAGGATTCTTTACGCTGTACGGCCACCTTACAGGCGCCGCGAAAAGGCCGAGGATAATACGTGAATTGCAGATTAGCGGCAAGTCGGGAGTCTAATCCCGGACAGACTCCTAATCCGGGAATGGCAGGATTTCTGCACTGTTCCGGGGCATTTGTTGATGGTTATCCGGCGCCTGCAGGTGATTAAGCTGCTCGATCAGGCCATTTTTGCCGGCGACCGCTTCCCAGAGCAGCCGGTTCATGCGCAGGCTGGCAACCATCGGGGTGCTGGACGTCTTTCTGATCTGGTCCAGTTTCCATTGCAAACAGCGCAGCCGTTGCTGTTTTTGCATCGGAGCCCTGCAGATCGCGGCCTCAAGGAGGCTGCTGCGTTCTATTTCGAATAATTCAGGGTCCTGTTCAGCCAGTGCTGCCCAGTGATCAAAATCAGGCCGTGGCGTGGTGTACGACTCCTTCATGTTGCTCTCCTTTCTTCTTGTGGCGCTTTTATTGTTTTCAACATCATCATTCTATCACAACCGTGGCTGTCGGGGCCTGCAAGGGCAGGTGTCTGGCCATAAAACATTATTAATTCAACTGCTTATATTATATCGGGCTGTGGATAAATGGCAGGATAAGCCTGTGGACAAGTGGTGTAAATCCTGCTGATAAGCCGGGGATACCCTTTATTGACGATCTCGCTCTTCGTAGGATCCGCGCCCCGCGGGGAATTCTTACTGTTCCCGGTGGGGTGCCGGTCCTACTCAGTTGGCCGCGACGGTGCGTGTTTTTGCCCAGGCCCTTAAGCCGTCAATTTTTTCGGACATGACCTGTGACAGCGGTCTTGTCTGCTCGATCTCGGTCTGGATATGGCGGGTATCCAGGGGTGCGGCCTGTTCACGTGCAAGGTAGGTTGCCGCCACGATGGCCTGCTCGATTTCGGCGCCGGAAAATCCCTCTGACTGTTTTGCCAGTGAGCGGATGTCGAAATCAATCGGCTGTTTATCACGCTTGCGCAGGTGGATGGCAAATATCTCCGCCCGGGTCGCCACGTCGGGCAGGTCCACGAAGAATATTTCGTCCAGCCGCCCCTTGCGGATCAACTCGGGTGGCAGGTGTTCGATGACATTGGCCGTGGCGACGATAAACACCGGCGCCGAGCGCTCCGACATCCAGGTCAGCAGGTTGCCAAGAATGCGGCGCGATGTGCCGCTGTCGTAATCACCTGAAGCAATCGCCTTTTCAATTTCATCGATCCACAACACACACGGCGCCATGGCCTCGGCCGCTTGCAGGGCCTCGCGCAGGTTGCGTTCGGTTTCACCGAAGAACTTGTTGTACAGGGTACCGAAATCAAGCCGCAGCAATGGCAGCGACCACATTCCGGCCACGGCCCTGGCCGCCAGGCTCTTGCCGCCGCCCTGTACGCCGACCAGCAGGATGCCCCTGGGCGGGTCAATAGATGCATCCGGTTCTAGGAAAGCCGTATGCCGCAGCTCGATCCAGCGTTTCAGTTTTTTCAGTCCGCCGACGTCGGCAAAGTCAGTAGTATCAAATTCGCAGGACAGGGCGCCGTTGGTTTCCAGTAACTGGTAACGTCCCCGTGTGATCCGGTCCAGGTCGTCACTTTTGATTGCGCCATCATCATAAATCACGCTGTGGATAATGCGGCGTGCATCTGCAGCGGTCAGGCCGCGCAACCGGTCAATAATCAAATCCAGTGTGTTGCGGTCTGTCTTGACCTTTTTACCCTGGTTTGCCTTTGACCAGTGGTCGACTTCCTCGCGAATGATCTCCTCGAGACGTTGCCTGCCGGGCAGTGACAGGGAAAAGCGTGCGCTGTAACTTTCCAGTTCCGCCGGGACTTCCAGCTCGTGACTGACCAGCACCAATGTATGTCCGAACTTGTGATAATCCATCGCGATTTCTTTCAGCAGCCGGACGTTGTAGGCGTCATCCAGGTAGGGGTGGAAATCCATCAGCAGGTAAATGGTTGATATATTGGTTGCCCTGATCTGTCCAAGTGCCTGTGCCGGCTCGCTTGCATGGCGCTGCGGTACACTCTCAAGATCGATGCGCTGCAACCCGGTTGTTGCAGACCAGGACATTGCCGGCATGGCGAGTTTTACCGCGAGGCTGGCGAACAGCCGGGCTATGCGTTTTTCATCACGTGTTTCTATAATCAGTAACGGGATGCGGGAGCGGAGTAACAGTTCCAGGTCGTGTAAATCGTTCATCAATTTCGATTATCAGTCCTTAGTCAGTCATCGTCGCGGTCATTTCTGTATGGGGGCTGCATTCGGCAAGAACAGCGCCGCGCACGCCGGGCGGTGCACCGCGTCCGGCGGCAGGGTATACCTGCTATCATAGCAATGTTCTGTAAACAGGTTCATTCGGAGACCCGGACATGACAGACCATCACGAGGTGCTGGCAAAGCAGGCCGTCGAGCAATTCAGGCAATCGCTTGGCCACGAGGCGCACGAATATATCACCGCCGCACAGTTCGAGGACCTGGAGCAGTCGATCCGCGAACTGTTGTCGCGCGAGCGTGGCCACATGGCCGACCAGATGGAGGCCCTTGCCCGCACGCTGCGCAGCGGTGTCGACAAGCTGGAAATGGAGCTGTAACCGCTCGTCAGGCCTCTTTCTGCAGTCGCTCGATGGCAGTCTCGCGCATGCGGAATTTCTGCAGCTTGCCGGTGACGGTCATCGGGAACTCGTCGACGAACCAGATGTACTCGGGGATCTTGAAGTGTGCGATCTTGCCCTTGCAGAACGCGCGTATCTCCTCATCCGTTGCCTGTTCGCCGGGGTGCAGCTGGATCCAGGCCATCACCTGTTCACCGTAGAACTCGCTGGGTACACCGAACACGCCCACCTCGGCGACCTTCGGGTGGGTGAAGATGAAGTCCTCGATCTCGCGCGGGTAGATGTTCTCGCCGCCGCGGATGATCATCTCCTTGAGCCGGCCGGTGATCTGCACATAGCCATCGGTATCCATGGTGCCGAGATCACCGGAATGCAGCCAGCCGTGTTTATCGATCGCCCTGGCGGTCGCCTCGGGGTCGCCGTAATAAGCCTGCATGATGTGATGGCCGCGGAAACAGATCTCGCCAATTTCGCCTAATGCCACGGTCTGCCCGCTTTCAAGATCGACCACCTTCACCTCCTGGTGGGGCAGGTTCCTGCCCACGGTTCCGGTGCGCCGCTGCAGAGTGTCATCACGGGTGGTCAGGTGCGTCAGCGGCGAGGCCTCGGTCTCGCCGTAGCCGATCAGGATCTCGGGGCAGTGCAGGTCCTGCATGACACGCTGCATCAGCGCCGGCGGGCAGGGGGCGCCGGCCATGATGCCGGTGCGCAGGCTGGACAGGTCGAATTCGTCGAAGCGCGGATGCTCGAGCAGGGCGATGAACATGGTCGGCACGCCGTGCACGGCGCTGCAGCGCTCGGCCTCGATCGCCTGCAGCACGGCCAGCGGGTCGAAGTGTTCGCAGGGAATGACGATGCAGGCGCCAACCGACAGGCACAGCAGGTTGGCCAGTACCATGCCGAAGCAGTGGTAAAACGGCACCGGCACGCACAGGCGGTCCTGTTCGCTGAAGTGCATGGCCCTGGCGGAGAACCAGGCATTGTTGAGGATGTTGTGGTGGGTCAGCACCACGGCCTTGGGAAAGCCGGTCGTTCCGGAGGTGTACTGGATGTTGATCGCATCGTCCCGGTCGAGCGAGGCACAGATGTGATCCAATGTTTCGGCCGCTATCTGCTTGCCTGCCGCCAGCACCTCCGGCCAGGTCATGAACCCGGGTTGCGGTCGTCCGGTGTTGTCGGGATCGGTCGGGTCGTAGATCACGACCCGCCGAAGTAATGGAAGCTCCTTGCTATCAAGTTCGTCGGGGGCACACCGTGTGAGTTCCGGCAGCAATTCCACCAGCATGTTCACGTAATTGCTGCTGCGGAAGGACGGGATGGTGAACAGGCCCTGTACCTCGGAGCGCTGCAATGCATACGCCAGTTCACGCGGCCGGTAAGCCGGATTGATATTGACCAGTATCGCGCCGATGCGTGCTGTGGCCAGTTGCAGCAACAGCCACTCGATGTTGTTGGTCGACCACACACCGATACGGTCGCCCTTGTCGAATCCGCTCCCCAGCAGGCCGCGTGCCAGACGGTCGACCTCGCCGGAAAGTTCGGCATAGGTCAGGCGGCGTTGCCGGGTTATGCAGACCACCGCTTCGCTGCCAGGGAAGCGCGCCGCGATCGTGGCGAAATGTTCGGGGATGGTCGCACCGAGCAGCGGTTCGATGCCACCACGATGGAAGTAGCTTTTTCCGGCAGCTTGATTCATTTCAATAGCTCCCTGTCCCGGAGGGGGGATGGACTAAACCCTGGATTCCCGCTTGCGTGGCGCTTTATCCGGGCTACAGTTCAATCCCGTCCCAGTACGCATCCACCTTCGCCTGCAACTGGGCCAACAGTGCCTCATCGCGTTCGGGTGTAAACAGGTGCGCAAAGCGCCCCTGTTTTTTCAGATACTCTTCAACCGGCAGGCGCTCCCGTGGTGCCTTGTTATGCACGACCTTGCCGTCGATGTATTCCTTCAGGGGCCAAACGCCGGTCTTGACCGCCAGCTTGCCGATTTCGACCGATTCCTTCGGATCGTAGTCCCAACCGGGCGGACAAGGGGCCAGTGCGATGATCATGCGTGGCCCTTGCAAATTTTTCGCTGTCTCTATCTTGCGCGCCAGGTCGAGCGGCTCCGAGAAGATTACCGTGGCCACATAGGCCGGGCGGTGAGCTGCCCAGATGGAAAACAGGTCCTTCTTGTAGCCGGCAAAACCATGTGCCCCCTTGCTGGTCGCAGTCTTCGCCGCATGCGGGGTGGCACCGGAATACTGCTGGCCGGTATTGCCGTAGCCTTCGTTGTCGTAACAGATATAGATGAAATTCAGGTCGCGCTCCATCGCGCCCGATGTCGCGGACAGTCCCATGCCGTATGCGGCCCCGTCACCGGTAAGCACCACCACTTCCAGATCCTCTTCCGGTGCGAGACGGCCGCTTTCACGCAGGATGTCTAGCGCATCGCGTATCCCTTGCGCACCGGCCGGTGCCGAGGCCATCGCGGTATAGAGCCAGGAGCCGCGGAATGGCGTAAACGGGTATACCGATAACAGTGTCATGCAACCGGCCGCATTGACGAAAACGGTCTTCTCGCCGAGGATGTCATAGATCTCATGCAGTGCCCCCAACCCGCCACAGCCGGCGCACATCGGCGTACCCGTGCCCAGCAGGTGGGTAGAAGGCAGATCCTTCATGCGCCGAAGGGTTGCCTTTGTCTCCGTCATGACCGTTCTCCTGTGTGCCTGCGGCCCATATCAACTGGTTTCTGCAAGAGGTTTAAAGCATGGTGCAGTATTCCCACCGTAGCGGGCAAGGGGCCGCTCGTTGTCGTGTCAGCGCCTTTCACTCAGTTCCTCGCGCTCGACGTGGGCGACAGCCTGTAACTTCCTTATTTCTCTAAGCTCGTTTTTCGTGTATAGCAGCCGTGGTGGCGGTGTGTGGCCCGCACTTACGGCGTCGTGCACGACCTGGGCTATCTCGAAAAATTCTTCCTCTGTAATGTCGCGGCCACCCAGCCCGCCGATAAAACTGCACAATACTGGCGGGGCGTCTGCCTGCCCGTACAAGGCTGACGTCAGCTCGGTGTGCAACACTCCGCCTTTGCCCATGGATACGTTTTGGTCGACAACGGCGACGCCTTTTTTTCCTGCCAGCAGGCGCTGCAGTGTTTCTGCCGGGTACGGCCGTAACAGGCGTGGCCGTAGCAAGCCGATCAACCAGCCAGCATCGCGCAAACGATCGACGGCCTCCCTCGCCTTGGTGGCAAACGAGCCCAGCATGACAAACACATACTCCGCATCCTCTGCTCGGTAGGCATCGACGGCAGGGTAGTCACGCCCGAATGTCTCGGCAAACTCCACGGTGATTTCGTCGTAAACCGTCAGGCCGTTCTCTGCTGCCAGATGGGTTTCATAGCGGAAATAGGAGTAGGGTGAGCCACCGAGGACGGCCACGGCCTGGCTCTCCGGCATACTGGCGCGAAAACGCATGTTTTCCGGATCGAACTTGCCAACAAACCGGGCGCATTGTTCTGTGTCAGGAATCTCGACCGGCTCACGCGTAAAGGAAAGATAGAAGCCGTCGAGATTGACGATGACCGGCAGCCGCACGCGTGCGTCCTCGGCCAGGCGGTAAGCCAGCAGGGTGCTGTCCAGAACCTCCTGACAGGTTGCGCAATGGATCTGCAGAAACCCGCTGTCACGCGCCGCCATGATGTCATTGTGATCGGGTCCCAGCGTGATCGGCGACGCCAGGGCGCGCGACACGTTTACCAGCACGAAAGGCGCCCGCCAGCCGGCCACGGTGTAGAGCATTTCCATGCCGTACAGCAGGCCCTGGCTGGAGGTGGCGCTGAACACGCGCACGCCGGTGGCCGCAGCCGCACCGGCTGTGGTGATCATCGAATGTTCGGACTCCAGCGTCACCAGGCGGCCGTTCATGTCATCGTTATCGATCCAGTTGGCAAGCGTTTCGATGATTTCGGTCTGTGGGGTGATGGGGAACGCCGGCACATACTCCACTCTTGCCAGGCGTGCGCCCCAGGCTGCCGCGCCGTTGCCAGTCAATAGTGTGCGTGACATTACTGGCCTCCTGTGGTTTCAGCAAGCCGTGCTTCTTCGGCCTGCGCCTGTTGTTCGGGGATCGCCTCAATGGCATGCGGGGGACACTGTGCGACACATATCATGCAGCCCTTGCAATGGTCATAGTCGATCGCGGGCGTGCCGTCTTCGCCGACATCGATGGCGCCATCCGGACAGAAGCTGCTGCACACCCACCAGCAGCGGTTGCAGTGTTCGTAATCGATCACCGGCCGCAGGGTGCGCCACAGGCCGGTGCGTACCTCGATGCTGTTTGCCGCCGCGTAGATCGTCGGCGCGGAGATGCGCGCAGCCTCGAACGGCAGTTCGACCCAGTCGGGTCTGTCGTAGTCCACTGCGCTGGTCATGTCGCCCTCGGTGACCAGGCCGGTGTGCGCCTGCATGAGGTCGTAGGCCTTGAGCGCGTTCTCCAGGTTGTGGTCGATTACAGCTGGGCCCAGTGCGGCCAGCTCTGAGCGGATGGCGTCGGCCAGCGCCCCCCGGGTTATCTTGCCCACCAGGCGCGCGGCGGCGCCGGCACAGGTCGCGCCGATGTAGGGCAGGTTGGCGCGGTCCTCGACGTCTGCCGATGCCGGCAGGGTGATGATGGGGCCGCTGATGTTGAGCCGGTGCCGCCAGGCGTCGATGCTTTCCATCGTGTTGATCAGCAGCACGGTGCGTGCACTGATGCCGGCCAGTACCCCGGATGCAGGTATCGGTATCAGCGTATCATCAGCGACGATCACCAAGTCGGGATTGTGGATGACGCCACGTTCGTTAATGACTTCCCGGGCCGCGCGCACGTAGGCAAAGATCGGCGCCCCGCGCCGCTCCGCGCCATAACGCGGCGCGTCCTGCACCTCGTATCCCTCCCCGAAGAAGGCGCTGCCAAGGATGCGGCTGGCTGTCTTCATGCCCTGTCCGCCCCGCCCGTGAAAACGTATCCGATACATGTTGAATCTCTGCGACTGTCCCGTGCGTGCCTGTGACCTGCTTTAAGTGTAGTCCGGCGCAGTGGAAAACAGCGAGAAGCGCCGGAAGCCCATGGCCTTATGAACACGCTGTTCGGCCATTTCGATCGCTGCCTGCCGGGGCAGAATCAGTTTGTTTTTCGCGGTCTCCATGACTTGCTCTGTGTTGCGACGGAGTTTTTCCTCGATGGTCTGCATTGCGGCCGCCTGGGTTGCACCGTGATACTCCATTGCGGCACAGATTACCCCGCCGGCATTGGCAATGAAGTCCGGAATACAAAGCACGCCCCGTTCGTGCAGGTATTCCTCAGCACCCAGCGTAAACGGGATGTTGGCGCCCTCGACGACAAGTCGGGTCTTCAGGCGATGGACGTTGCCCTCGTTGACGACGTCGGGCCTTGCGGCCGGGATCCAGATGTCGCACTCCACGTCGATGAC
>DAOVYA010000282.1 GCA_030635865.1 Gammaproteobacteria bacterium
AGATAATATTGAATGGATCTTCAAACTTGACGACGGTACAGATTACATAAACAGCAGATTCTCGGATGATCTGCGACCTGAAAGCCTTGAGTCCTATGAACTGGGTTACGTGGGCTACTGGTTTGACCGCAGGTTATTGCTGGACGCAAAGGTATTCAGGGAGCGTACGAGTGACATTATTCACGCTCTCAGTGACAAGGGCTCAGAGCAGCCGTTTCCGGCTATTCCTGTCGAAACCTTTGTATTCATGAATGATGGACACAGAGTCGTAAAAGGCGGCGAAATAATGCTCAAGTATCAGGCGGGCCCCAGGGATTTCATCTCCCTGTCCTATGCCAATCTGGATGCAGATGTCTTCATTCACAGGGATTTCAATTACATTAATGGATTCCAGCCGCCATTCCGGAATGGCCAGGACAAGGCTGTACCCAAACACACCGTCAGCATCATCGGCAGCCTTAGCCTTCCCAGGGGGTTTGAAGTCAGCGGTGCCTTCTACAGAATCTCAAACATGGAGTGGCGCTCAGACGGAGATTTCGTTGACAACTACAACCGTGTGGACGGCCGTATTGCCCGCCGCTGGAAAACAGGCAGCACCCGTATGATGCTGGAAGGGATTGTGCAGAATATAGGCGAGGACTACACCTCCTTCCGACCTGAAAACACCTTCGAGACCCGCGCCTTTGCCCGCTTCAGTATCCAGCTTTAACAGCCACGGACGGCTTACTGCAATTAATAAAAAATGGAATCTTCTGTATCAACACAAGCAACCACAAGATAACACCAGATAACATTCTGGTAAGGTCTTTCCGGCTATTTTGCTGGCTGTTGTTGTTTAGCATTCAGCCTGTACAGGCTGAGCCACCAGGCATCCTTGTCATTACCCGTTCGGATGCTGATCTCTATACACGTTTTACTGATGCGTTTCAGTCCGAGTATGCAGCCCTTAGCGGAGAATCCGGGCTGCGCATAAACAGAACACGACTGAATGAGAACGGAAAGCTGGCCGGACAAATCCCCCCGGACACCGCCATAATTGTTTCGGTCGGGACAAAAACAGCACACGCTGTTGCTGCGCTTGAGCTGAGCACCCCGGTCCTTTACACGCTGATTCCCGCAAGTACCTATAGCTCACTGGTACCGGTGACAACCACCTGTGCGAGACAGTCTGCCATTTTCATTGATCAGCCGGTCGCACGCCAAACCCGGCTGGCACAGACCATCTTCCCGCAGGCTGAATCATACGGGGTACTACTTGGACCAACCTCCGGACGGCATCGCGGCACACTCGAGGTTCTTGCAGGAAACTCAGACTGGCAACTGGTCGTCAAGGAGGTCACTGCTGACTCCGAACCGGAATGGCAGACTCGTGAGCTGGTCGATGAAACAGACCTGATCATTGCCATCAGCGACCCGCACGCACTCAATCGAAACAATGCAAAGTGGCTGCTGTACTCAGCCTATCAACGCCATAACCCGGTCATTGGATTTTCCAGTGCCTATGTAAAAGCGGGTGCAGCAGCATCCGTGTATTCCACCCCGGAACAGCTTGGAAAGCAGGCCGCAGAATTTCTGGGACGACACAAAAACACCGGTCGCAGCTGTCTGCCGGCACCGGAATTCCCGAATTATTTCAGGGTGACAGTGAATGCTGATGTTGTTCACTCGCTGGGCGGCACGAATAAAGATGAAACCGTGCTGCTCAGGTCTCTCGTGGAACATGAGAAGGACAGGCAATGATTAAAGACTGGTTACAGAGAGTCAGGCTCGGACGGCGCATACTATTTATATTTGCCACGCCATTGCTGGTGGCCGTGCTGTTCCTCGGGTACAACATAACAGTAACCCACCTGGCTGATACACGGCATGCCCTTGAAGATCGCGGCAGCCTGCTTGCAAAACATCTGGGGGTTCTGAGTGAGTTCGGCATGTTCTCCAACGACAGCAGCGAACTGCAGAAATATGCCAGGTCCATACTTCAGGAAGCTGATGTAGCCTATGTCATCATTGAAGACAGCAACCATGTTGTCCAGGTCGATATGCAAACCACCCTGGCAGACAGCAAACCGGAAGACCTGATAGCGTTTAAAGCGCCGATAACGAGAACCGGTGTCGAAGTGTCGGATTTCGAAGACGACGTTGTCACTACAGACACGATATTCAGCAACGAGGTGATTGGCACTGTCCGCGTAGGGCTGTCGCGGCAATCAGTCTATGCCGAAGAGGCAAGGATTCTGCAAGTTGGCATCGTAGCAACAGCCAGCGCTGTGCTGGCCAGTATCCTGCTTGCCTATCTGGTTGCCCAAAGTGTATCGGATCCCATCGTGCGACTGACCCGCGTGGTCGGCAGGCTGACAGACGGCAGGCTGTCTGCACGCTCCGGTGAATCCTCACACGGCGAACTGGGTACCCTCGAGCAGGGAATCAACGAGATGGCCCGTACCATGCAAGGCGCACAGACTGATCTACTCCGGGAGGTCAGGGATGCAACGGCTGCCTTGCATGACACTGTCGACAAGCTGGAAGACAAGAACAGGGAAGTTGAACAGGCGCATACCGTGGCGTTAGAGGCAGGTGCTGCCAAATCGGAATTTCTTGCAAAAATGAGTCATGAAATTCGTACGCCACTGAGCGCAATCATCGGCTTTGCACAGCTACTGGAAAAGACAACCCAGTCTGAAGACCAGCAGGAATACACCAGGACCATCAACCAGGCAGCCTCGCAGCTGCTGATTATTATTGATGACATACTTAATTTTACCCGACTGGAGTCAAGCACACTTTCGCTCGAAATAATCCCCTTTGATCTGCATGCATGCCTGGAGAATGTTGTCAGCATACTCAGCGCACGGGCACATGAGAAACAATTGGAGCTGGTCCTGTATATTCATTCGGATGTCCCGTCCCGCATCCACAGTGATGCGAAACGCAGCAGCCAGATACTGCCCAACCTGGTCTCCAATGCCATAAAGTTTACCGAACAGGGCCATGTCATTA
>DAOVYA010000167.1 GCA_030635865.1 Gammaproteobacteria bacterium
GACCGCGGCCTTCTTGACCGCGGCCTTCTTCGGAGCGGCCTTCTTGACCGCGGCCTTCTTCGGAGCGGCCTTCTTGACTGCGGCCTTCTTTGGGGCTGCCTTTTTCTTGATAGTAACCTTGTCAGCTGTTTTCTTGCCTGCGGCTGCCTTGGCTACCTTCCTGGCCGGCCTGGTCGCCCCCTCCTCATCAAGCTCAACGAACTCGTCATTCGAGTTGGCTACGGCTTGTGCAACGCTCAATTTTCCGCTATCAACTGCATTTGCAGCAGATTCCACGTACAGCTTGATGGCACGAATCGCATCGTCATTACCGGGGATTACGTAATCGACTCCGTCAATCGAGTTATTCGTGTCAACTACTCCAATAACAGGAATGCCCAGCTTCCGTGCCTCGCAAATGGCAATATTCTCATGCCCGACATCGACCACAAACATGGCATCCGGAATACCGCGCATGTCCTTAATGCCGCCCAGACTGCGCTCCAGTTTTTCCAGTTCACGAGAAAGCATCAAGCCTTCTTTCTTGCTGAGCCGGTCAAGTGAACCGTCTCCTGACATTGCCTCGAGGTCTTTCAGACGCTTGATAGACTGACGCACCGTTTTATAGTTGGTTAGCATGCCGCCCAACCAGCGATGGTTTACAAAGGGCATACCACAACGTTCGGCCTGCTCGCGTATCGCCCCTTGCGCGGAACGCTTGGTACCGACAAAAAGCACCGTGCCGCCGTTAGCGACCATACTGCTTATGTAGTTCATGGCATCGCCAAACAGCGGTAGCGTCGTCTCGAGGTTGATAATATGGATTTTTCCACGTTCGCCGAAGATATAGGGGGCCATCTTCGGATTCCAATACCTGGTCTGGTGACCAAAGTGCACGCCGGCTTCCAGCATCTGGCGCATGGTGACATCTGTCATCTGATATTCTCCAAAACGGGTTAGTATTACATGTACCCCATAACAGCAACCTGACTGTCTGCGTCCTGCGCAGTCACCAGGCACCCTGCTGCATGTTCCGGTACATGCGTGAATTTTGCCAGCAAGCCTCAAATGGCCGCTTAACAAGCCCGCCTTTATACCATACACTTGGCGGCTCGGCAATTTGTCTCCCGTTAATAAATTCCGATCGCCCCCCTGAAATCAAGGTGTTATATGCCAGTTACCATTAAAACCGCACAGGAAATCGAAAAAATGCGGGTTGCAGGCCGCCTGGCCGGTGAGGTCCTGAAAATGATCCGGCCCCATGTCCGGCCCGGCATTACAACCGGAGAACTGGACCGTATCTGCCATGATTACATTGTCAATGAACAACAGGCGATACCTGCCCCGTTAAATTATCGCGGTTTTCCAAAGTCAATCTGCACCTCGGTTAATCATGTGATCTGCCATGGCATTCCCGGTAACAAAACACTGAAAAATGGTGATGCCATCAATATCGACATTACGGTTATAAAAGACGAATTCCATGGCGACACCAGTAAAATGTTTTTTGCTGGTGAGCCTTCAATCGCGAGCAAACGACTGGCTCAAATCAGCCATGATTGCATGAAGATCGGAATTGACATGGTCAAGTCAGGCATCCACCTTGGTGATATCGGTCATGCAATCCAGCAACATGCAGAATCCCTCAAGTGTTCAATTGTGCGTGAATACTGTGGCCATGGAATAGGTCGTGATTTTCATGAAGAACCCCAGGTACTGCATTACGGCGATGCGGGTACCGGCATGAAGCTGGAACCCGGTATGACGTTTACCATTGAACCCATGGTCAATGCGGGCAAGCGTTATACCAAACTGCTGCCTGACGGGTGGACCGTGGTCACCAAGGACCACAGCCTGTCTGCGCAGTGGGAGCACACCATACTGGTAACCGAAACCGGACATGAGGTGTTGACCTGCCTGCCGGGTGACGAGATATAAACCAGGCGTACATCAAGAAAAACTACTCTCGCCAAGGCGCAAAGATCGCAAAGTTAAAATCATACTATTTTAAAGGCATATTATATTTTTCCTGGCGTCTTTGCGCCTTTGTGAGAAAAATCAGAACCCACTGACAATGTTCAATAACCAGTCAACCCCCCCGGAAACAGCCACGTTTTCATCCTGGTTCAATCTTGCAGCCCTGGATGCCGCACCTGAAACCAACCCGTTACCGTTATTCCGTGATTGCCTCAGACAAGGCAATGCAACCCTGATAGAACACTTTGAAGACGGGGTCAGTGCCAACATTCTGATCAGTGCCCGCTCCTGGCTGGTGGACCAGGTGCTTGTGCGCGCCTGGGACAGGTTTACGGGAGCGGCACACGACACCCTGGCACTGGTTGCCGTGGGCGGCTATGGCCGCGGCGAGCTGATGCCTGGATCTGACGTGGATCTGCTGCTATTGCTCCCCGATGCCGATAACGGACAATACAACCAGGTCATCGAGGAATTGCTGACTTTTCTCTGGGACATTGGCCTGGAAGTCGGACACAGCGTGCGAACCGTCAAAGACTGCGTTGAGCAGTCGCTGGCTGACATCACGGTGGCAACCAATCTCATGGAAGCACGGCTATTGACTGGTGCAGCCGAACTGTTCCAACGCATGCAGGAAAGTACCAGCCCCCCCGAAATCTGGAACAGTCGCGACTTCTTTGAAGTAAAACGTGAAGAGCAATGTATGCGGCACCGCAAATACCATGATACCGCCTCCAAGCTGGAGCCCAACATCAAGGGTGGGCCTGGCGGGCTGCGCGATATCCAGATGATCGCCTGGGTGGCGAACCGTCACTTCGGGACCGGCTCACTCGACGAGCTGATAGAACGCGGCTTCCTTACTTCAGAGGAATACCAGACCCTGATCGAGGGACGCAATCATCTATGGAAAATCAGGTTTGCACTGCACGCGCTCACAGGTCGTGGTGAAGACCGGTTGCTGTTCGATTATCAGCGAGTCCTTGCCAGTACCTTCGGATTTGAGGATGACAGCAACCGGCTCGGCGTGGAAGCCTTCATGAAGCAGTATTACCGCACTATCATGGAACTGAACCGGCTCAATGAAATGCTGCTGCAGCTGTTCCACGAGGAAATTCTTTACCCGGAGGGTTTGGGCGAACCACTCGTACTGAACAAGCGCTTTCAGTCACGTAATAACTTCCTGGAGGTAAGCAACCCGCAGGTATTCCGCAACTACCCGTTTGCACTGCTGGAAATCTTTCTGTTACTGGAAGAAAACCTCGATTTAAAGGGTGTGCGTGCTGACACGATTCGGCTGGTACGCGAGCATACCCACCTGATCGACGAAGATTTCCGAAATGATATCCGTGCCCGCAGCCTGTTCATGGAGATCATTCGGCAACCACACGGCATCACGCATGAACTGCGCAGGATGAACATATACGGTGTGCTGGCCGCCTACCTGCCTGCATTCGAGCACATCGTGGGGCTGATGCAGTACGACCTGTTTCATATCTATACAGTCGATGAACACATTCTTTTTGTTGTGCGCAACCTGCGGCGATTCACGGTTCCTGAATTCGCCGACGAGTTCCCGCTTTGCAGCCATGTGATCGGCACACTGCCAAAACCCGAACTGCTCTACCTGGCTGGTCTGTTTCACGACATTGCCAAGGGGCGCGGTGGTGACCACTCGGAACTGGGTGGTGCAGATTCCCGTGAGTTTTGCCTGCGGCACGATCTCAGCGCCCATGACACAGATCTGGTCGTGTGGCTGGTCAACCAGCACTTGTTAATGTCCACCACCGCACAACGCGAAGACATCAGTGACCCATATGTCGTCAATCGCTTTGCGAAAACCGTTGGCAATACTGTGCACCTCGACTACCTCTACCTGCTAACAGTCGCCGATATCCGCGGCACTAACCCGGAACTGTGGAATAGCTGGAAAGACTCGCTGTTAAAGCAGCTATACCACAACACGCGTCACGCACTTCAACGCGGGTTCCAGGATCCAATGGAACGTTCAGAACACATCCAACAGGTACAGGAAACTGCAGCAGAGTTGCTGGAGGTGTCAGCCGGTTCCTATGAAGAACTGTGGGCACAACTCGGTGACGAGTATTTCATCAGGCATCTACCCTGGCAAATCGCACATCACACCCGGTTAATAACAAACAACACGTCAGACAACCTCGTTGATATCCAGCCTGTTACCGAGCGCGGAGGGACAGAGATCCTTATATATGCGGTTGCCACAGATGGCCTCTTCAGCCGCATCACTGCAGTACTGGACCAACAGGGATTAAACGTAGTGGAAGCTGGCATCATCACCACCAAAGACAACCATATACTGGATACATTTCATGTGCTTGAGGAATCGGGAGCCATGGTCGAGGGCGATCTGCGGATCGGCGAAATACAGGCGGCCTTGCTCAAGGAGATAAATTCAACAGGCCGGGAGGCATGGCATATCTCCCGCAGACAACCGCGTCGATACAAGCACTTCCCGATTAAAACCCATGTTTACTTTAAACGTGATGAGTATGACCAACGCACCATCATGGAATTAATTACTGCAGACCAACCAGGCCTGCTCTCCAGGGTAGGCCGTGCTTTTGCGGACTGTGACGTCAAATTGTTGAATGCAAAAATTGTAACATTTAGTGCTCGCGCTGAAGACATCTACTACATTACTGACAAAAATGAACAGCCACTTAGTAGACCGGAACAGTTTAAGTGCCTGGAACAAAAGATACTGAAATACCTGGACACCGAAACCGAACAGACTGA
>DAOVYA010000253.1 GCA_030635865.1 Gammaproteobacteria bacterium
CCGTCCAGTACGGTATTGACCATTAGCTGTTGCGGCTGCTCACGCAGGTTCCCGGGTAACAGCGGCGGCCCCAGCCCACCCTTGCGGGTCATGCCGTGACAGGAACCGCAGTCATGTTTGAGGAGATAAAGCAGTTCTGCCCGGCGATTTGCATCCGGTGCAGAAAAAACAGTGGCAGCCATGCTTGACAGCAAACAGAAAACAAACGGCTTAAAACGGGTTTCTTTCATTCCAGCCCCTCATTTTTATCCGTCTACAGGCTGTGCCTAAAAAATCGGGAAGAGGCACAGGCCCCTTCCCGAACTCACATCATCAATGCCTAGTAGATATCGTACATGGTGTTATAGACGTTGAACTTGCCGGTCGGAGTCACCAGGCGCTTGTCCTTGATCACCTTCTTCAGCTTGCGGGTCTTGTCATCGACGACCACGAGTGCGGACTCCTGTTCCTTGCCGTTCCATACGGAGAACCAGACTTCATCGCCAGCCATGTTGTACTCCGGCTGAACCACGCGCTTGGGTCCCTCACCCTTGATACCGGCCCACTCGGCAATCGGCAGCACTTCAAAACCCTTGTCGAGGTTGTTCACGTCATACACCGCGATACTCTGACTGATCTTGGTGTCCGGGTTCAGCGGTGCATCCACCCACAGGTTCTTGGACTGGGGATGGGTCTTCACAAACAGTGAACCACCGCCCTGGCCCTTCAGGGTGCGCACCACCTTCCAGGCATTTTCCTTGTGCTTCATGGGATCCGTCCCGATGACGGTAACATTTTCATTACCAAGCGCACTGGTCACCCAGACCGGTCCATACTTCGGATCCTTTAGATTCGCACCACGGCCCGGATGCGGGATCTTGGTGACATCGATCAGCGCCTCCAGCTGGTTGTCATGGGAATCGATCACCGCGATCTTGTCGGACTTGTTGGCGGCCGTCAGGAAATAGCGTTTCGTCGAGTCCCAGCCACCATCATGCAGAAAGCGGGCAGTCCCGATCGTGGTCACCTTGAGGTTGTCGATATCCTCGTAATTGACCATCAGGACCTTGCCGGTCTCTTTGACATTAACGATGAATTCCGGATGTTCGTGCGAGGCGACAATTGCGGCCACACGCGGTTCCGGGTGGTATTCCTGGGTATCCACGGTATAACCACGTGTGGACACGATCTTCAGCGGTTCCAGCGTCGCGCCATCCATGATGACGTACTGTGGTGGCCAGTAGGCACCACCGATGGCGTACTTGTCTTCATAGCCCTTGTACTTGGAAGTCTCCACGGAACGCGCCTCGAGACCGATCTTGAGTTCGGCAACGTTGTCAGGCTTCTTCATCCACAGGTCAATCATATTGATCCTGGCATCGCGTCCGATCACGAACAGGTAACGGCCCGAGGTGGAAAAGCGCGAAATGTGCACCGCATAGCCGGTATCGATGATGTTGATAATCTTCTTGGTGTCCCCGTCGATCAGGGCGATCTGCCCTGCATCGCGCAGCGTCACGGAGAAGATATTCTCAATATTGTACTTGTTCTTCTTCTTCGTAGGACGCTTCTCCGGCGGGATCAGCACCTTCCATGTGTCCTTCATTTCTTTCATGCCGAATTCCGGTGGAATCGGTGGCTCATGCTGCAGGTACTTGGCCATCAGTGTCACTTCATCGGCACTGAGATCACCGGATGTACCCCAGTTGGGCATACCGGCCGGGGAGCCTAAGTCAATAAACACCTTCAGGTAATCAGTACCCTTTCCCTGGGTAAGATCCGGTGTCAACGCCTTACCGGTCGCACCCTTGCGCAACACACCATGACAACCGGCACAGCGCTCGAAGTAGATCTGTTTGGCTTTTGCAAACTCGGCCTCGGTCAGGGTCGGGGCCCCGGGGGTTACCACGTTCTTTGATTCCTGCAAGGGTATGGGTGCCCCCTTGTAGCGCAGCTCTCCCGGCGTCGTTCCCGGGTGTTCGGAATCCTTGGCGGCATAAGCACCAACCGCGGCTAGTGAAAGTGCACCAATTGCTGCCAGACGCACGACTCGGGAAATTGCTGGTTTATTCATCAGTATTCTCCTTATAAAGGCCATTGTTCCTCAATGCATCCTACCGGTGACGATTCTGCCAACCTTGATCTATATCAACTAGCCGGCTGATTCCCGACCCTGTGACAGGATTATTCGGCTGTCCTGATGCGTTCCAGCGCTGCCTTGCTCTTTTCCCGTCGAATACGCTTCTCCGACAGGGGCGGACACTGGTGGTCATTCCAGTAGGTCACCTGGCAATCCAGGCAGTAATGACACTCATTGGGATTGATCTCGCCGGTTGTCCGAATGGCCTGTACCTCGCATTGCACAGCACAGATCTGGCAGGGGCGCCCGCATTCCTTGCGCCGCCTCAGCCAGTCAAAGATCCGCAAGGGCGCAGGGATGGCAAGCACCGCACCCAGCGGGCACAGGTACTTGCAGAAAAACTTGCGGTTGAAAATCGTGATCACCAGCAGGCCAAGAGCATAGTACAGAAAAATACCTTCCCGGTTGAAATGCAGCACAATTGCTGTCTTGAACGGCTCCACCTCGGCGGCCATGGCCGCATAGCCAATGGATTGCAGGGACAGGCCAAACAGCGCAAGAAAGATGATGTACTTGACGGCCGTCAGGCGCTCGTGAACCACGTCCGAAATTCTGTATTCCGGAATTTTCAGCTTCTGGGCCAGTTGATGCAACAACTCCTGCAAGGCGCCAAACGGGCACAGCCAGCCGCAATAGACGCCGCGGCCCCACAACAACAGGGTCAGGGCCACGAAGCCCCACAGGATAAAAATCAGCGGATCGACCAGGAATGACTCCCAGGTGAACTGGTGCAGGATGGCGTTGATAAAAGTAAGCACATGGATCACCGACAGTTGTGCCAGCGTGTACCACCCGATAAAGAACAGGGTAAACAGCAGATAACCGGTACGCACAACCTTTAGCAACTTCGGACGGCGGGTCAGCCAGTCCTGGAACAGCAGGATAAGGATCAACACACCAAGTGCAGTGCATAACACATTGATCTGCCACCAGCGGTCACGCCACGCCGATACCCAGAACGGCTCGGTCGTCTCCCCCAGCCAGAAGGCCGGGGCCTTGTCGGATGCGATAGAATCCATCGATTCGTCCTGCGGTGTGCCCGACAGCGGGATACCTCGCGACCTGGCTACCTTCTTCACTGCTTTCATAACCGTTGCATTCATCACCATTGCAGTAATGCTTGCGCCGGAAATTCCGTCGATGACCACATAACCTTCGCGCGCCGCACCGCC
>DAOVYA010000213.1 GCA_030635865.1 Gammaproteobacteria bacterium
GAAAAAGCGACCGCGCCACCGGCAAGATAAACAATGACATTGCTGGCCATTGCACCCGGCGCGCATGCCACGATAATAAAACCCAGTGCGATTTCCGGCGGCAACGGGGCCAGTAGCGCAACAGCAAACCCCAGCGCAGGCATCACTGTAAATTGTGTAACCACGCCAAGTCCGATACGCGCCGGTTTATGCAGGGTTTCCTGAAGCTCCCGTGAATCCAGTACAACACCCAGCGCAAACATGGTTGCTGCAAAAAACCACAAAAAACTGTCTTTGAAAACCAGAAACAGGGGCGGATACAAATAGGCCGCTGCTGCTCCAGCCAGTGTAATAAGCGCAAGCTGGTTGGCGATGAAACCGCAAATACCGAACAGGACTTTCATTACAGAATCTTGCTAGCCAACCGTATCATGGTGTGTATTGTCATAACGTCTGCCTGCACCTTCCTGCAATTGCTTTATAACCCCGGCTTCGGATAACAATGACTCCAGCTTGAGTGGTGGTGATGGTTTGGGCGATACAGGCAGGTAATCAAACAACTCATGCTGCCTGACGAGGCGAAAGTAATCGGACGAATCAAGAAAATCGACAGCGAGTGAGAATCCTATATTTAAATGCTGTACAGCATCCCGGCATTTGCAGCTGATCAATAACTGTCCGTACACCAGCTCCAGCAACGCTCGCTCACGCTTAATCCCGCAGGACGCAGCCAGTTGTTCATACTCCAGCTCGATGCCGCGCCCCTCCCGGAAATGGCAAATCAGTAACAATACGTGTAACTGGAAACAGGCACCGCCCTCACACAAGCGTGTACGCAGCTCATCTTGCGCAATGGCCGCGAGCCCCTGCGCCACATCCTTGCCGACGGGATCGCCATACCAGTCAGACAGGGAAGGGGCTTGCCGGCCCAGCAGGCGGGCAGCAATCGGGCTCGCATTGGCGGCTTCAACAAGCTGTTTTTCATGTTTCATATGCATTTTTCCAGCTTACACGCAGACATCCTGTAATGGTACATTTCGGGACTGACCCCGGGAGCCGGGCAAGGTAAACTGTAGGTCTACGCAGATTCAGGGAGCAGCAACAGTGGCTGACAACAAACCGGGGCACGGCCGTTATCCAGACATCCGCATGCGGCGCATGCGTCATGATGATTTCTCCCGTCGACTGATGCAGGAAACCCGACTCAGCGTTGCAGACCTCATCTACCCGGTGTTTGTGCTGGATGGCAAGACACAGCATGAACCGGTTGCATCGATGCCGGGCATTGAACGCCTCAGTATCGATGCACTGCTCGCCGAGGCTGCCGAGATACACGAACTCGGCATTCCCGCCATCGCGCTGTTTCCAGTGGTTTCCGGTGAAAAGAAATCCGAGGATGCGCGTGAGGCCTTCAATCCGGATGGCCTGGCGCAGCGCGCAGTACGTGCTCTCAAACAAGCGATACCCGGACTCGGCGTCATTACCGATGTTGCGCTGGACCCGTTCACAACCCACGGCCAGGATGGCCTGGTTGATGCGAGTGGTTACGTCCTGAATGACGAGACCGTTGCCGTACTGGTAAAACAGGCACTCTCCCATGCGGAGGCAGGTGCTGATATCGTTGCACCCTCTGACATGATGGACGGCCGAATCGGCGCCATCAGGAATGCACTTGAACAGGCCGACCACCGGAACACCCGTATTCTTGCCTATGCGGCCAAGTACGCCTCGAGTTTTTACGGACCTTTCCGTGACGCCGTGGGCTCTGCAGCAAACCTTGCCGGTGGTGACAAGTACAGTTACCAGATGGATCCGGCCAACAGTGATGAAGCCTTGCGTGAAGTAGCACTGGATCTGGAGGAGGGCGCGGACATGGTCATGGTGAAACCGGGCATGCCCTATCTTGATATAATCCGCCGCGTTAAAGACGAGTTTGCTGTTCCCACTTTCGCCTATCAGGTCAGCGGCGAATACGCCATGCTCAAGGCTGCATCGCAAAATGGCTGGCTGGACGAACAGGCCGTGGTGCTGGAGTCCCTGCTTTGCATCAAGCGTGCCGGCGCCGATGCCATCCTGACTTACTATGCAAAACAGGTCGGTTATTGGCTGCAAAAAGAATAGCTTAAAAAACAAGTCTTTAGCCAAGCCCGGACCTGCGTACATACTAATGAGTGACGTGCATCTCTCCCTTGTTTGATCCAAATCAAACCAATACGAAAAATTATAAAAATACTTGCCAACTGAAAAATATTTTGTACACTGCGCTGCGAATAAGCGTTTTAAACAACGTCGATGCTGATAACAGCATTGAGAGCCGGTACTGACAGGCAGTACCAAGAGGAGACAACATGCCAAAAGCTACCATATCCGGCCTGTTCGGCAGTTCACCAATCAGGCCTCTCCAGCAACACATGGCCAGTGTGCAGGAATGTGTCAACGAACTCCTGCCCTACATAAATGCCGTGCTGGCCAAAAACTGGCAAGAAGCCGCAAAACACCAGGCCAGTATCTCTGAACTGGAAAGAGAAGCCGATCGCCTGAAACGTGAATTACGGCTGCGTATGCCAAACAGCCTGTTCATGCCCGTCTCGCGCCGGGACCTGCTGGAATTACTCACCATGCAGGACAAGGTCGCGAACAAGTCCAAGGACATTGCAGGCCTTATTCTCGGCCGAAAAATGGAATTCCCTGGCGACCTGGGCCAGCAGATTCGCAGCTTCGTGGAAAAATCAATTGAAGCCTCTGCGCAGGCACAAACGGCTATCAACGAACTGGATGAACTGGTTGAAACAGGCTTTCGTGGCACTGAGGTCAAACTGGTCTCTTCCATGATCCAGAAGCTCGACGACCTCGAACACGAAACAGACCGTATCCAGATACAGATTCGCTCCGAGCTGGTTCAGTTAGAAAGCGAACTGCCACCCATCGACGTTATGTTCATGTACAAGGTCATCGATGCTATCGGTGACCTGGGTGACCGCGCACAGCAAGTCGGTAGTCGACTCGAGCTGTTGCTCGCACGCTAGGGGACGGATATGGAATACGGATTAATCTATATCGGGCTGGCGTGCGCCTTTGGTTTGTTCATGGCCTGGGGTGTTGGCGCAAATGATGTCGCCAATGCCATGGGAACCTCGGTCGGCTCAAAGGCCATAACTATCCGCCAGGCCGTTGTCATTGCGGCCATCTTTGAATTTGCCGGTGCCTACCTGGCCGGTGGACAAGTCACCCAGACTATCCGCAAGGGCATCATTGACACGTCGCTGATGGTGGATTCACCAGATTTGCTTGTGTATGGAATGCTGGCATCCCTGTTAGCCGCAGGTGTCTGGTTGCTGGTCGCCTCACGTGCCGGCTGGCCGGTCTCCACCACCCATTCCATAGTCGGTGCCATCGTAGGTTTCGCAGCTGTGGGTATCGGCATCGACGCCGTTCAATGGGGCAAGGTGGGCTCCATCGCCATGAGTTGGCTAATCTCACCGGCCCTGGCCGGCACTATTGCCTACACCCTGTTTCGGAGCGTACAAAACCTGATACTCGATACGGACAAACCGCTGGAGAGTGCAAAAAAGTATGTTCCGTATTACATCTTCCTGGTTGGCTTTATTCTCAGCCTGGTAACGCTGTTCAAGGGACTTAAGCATATTGGACTGGATCTTGACACCGGCAGCTGTTACCTAATCGCTTTCGGCATGGGGATCGTCGCCATGCTCATCGGTAAATTCAGCATTGGCCGAATCAGGTTTGACCCGAATGCAGACCGTGACTTTCACTACACCAATGTTGAAAAGGTCTTCGGCATACTGATGATGTTCACCGCCTGTGCCATGGCATTTGCGCACGGCTCCAACGATGTTGCCAACGCGGTCGGCCCGCTGGCAGCTGTCGTCGGCATTGTAGAAAGTGGTGGCGAAGTTGCACAGAAATCATCCATGCCGGTCTGGATCCTGATACTTGGCGGTATCGGCATTGTGATC
>DAOVYA010000068.1 GCA_030635865.1 Gammaproteobacteria bacterium
GCATTCTTCTACGTACAGCCGATGCCCTTCCGATACCGGAATGGTAAGTGTCTGGTAGGGCTCAATCGGCGGAAACAGCGTTTGCATATGAATAGCTTACATGGGTTGTTCGCATGCTGTTCCCGTCATCCTTTTTAACTGCGTGGCAGCGTGTAGGCGTCGCTCCCGGCATCCATGCCTCCCGCGACGTACCTACGTCCATGTAGGCAAAAAAAGAAGGGCGTGCAAAGCACGCCCTTCATATATTGCAATACTCCGGATTACCGGACTGCGAAACCCCGATCAGATAAACAGACAGACATCGGATTTCCGCGCTATCGGCAGGAACGATGCTGCGCCAACATAATCGGTGACTTCAGGGATAAACTCGCTGGGCTCGAAACCAAAGACGTCAACGGTCATCTGGCAAGCCACCATTTTTACATCGGCCTCCAGGCACAGTTCGCGCAATTCCTCGATCGTAGCCACACCCTTGTTCTTGAAGGTCTTCTTCATCAGGCCAGTGGCTACATTCTCAAAACCGGGTATACCCGCCATCAGCAGGTTTGGCATGGGCCAATCAAAGTCCTGGAACCATTGCGGACCAAACGGCATTTTCATCGGCATGGCCGGGTTGCCCAGCCCGCTGACCTTTGCACCAAGCTTTTTCTTCAGCAGTAACAAACCATAGAAGGTAAAAAAGATATCCACCTCCCATCCGAGGGCGGCAGCAGTCGATGCCAGAATAAACGGCGGATAGGCCCAGTCCAGTGTGCCCTTGGTGGCGATGATGGACATGGAGGGGGTTTTGGAAGTTTCAATTTCTTCAAGTTTTTTCGGTAAAAGCTCATCCAGCTTTTTATCCAGCCACGCATCCAGTTGTGCATTACCCTGAACATTCTCTGCTGTCGTTGACATACTTTATTCTCCTCGCAAAAGACACCCCGCAACATCAAGGACGTCGAAGAATGCTTGGTTTGATTTTATACAGACGGAAATATCCGCCGTATGCTCACAACCCTTTGAACTGTACTGTACTGAAAATTATTCAGATCCTAAATTAACCAACACAGTAATGGGGTATTAATTATACGCATATGCATATTTCATTATATTCTCTGCCTTTAGGGGGGTCAATTTGGATGCTAGCACTGCTCCCAGGGTAAGCCATGGTAACGCCAGCCCCCGCGCGTACTCCGGTGGTGTGACTCATCCAGTTCACCCTCGAACCCCTCTTCTACGTTATACACCTCCGTAAATCCACTTTCTATCAATAACTTACCTGCCTCCAGCGAGCGCTTGCCACTGCGGCAAATCAGGATAACGGGGGCATCGCCAGTATGCACCCCTGTCCCGATCCCGCCGAGCATCAGCTTGCGCACTTCGGTAACAAAATTCTCATTGACGGTCCAGTCCGGCGCATCGATCCAGGGAACATGGACGCTGCCCTGTGGATGGCCGACAAACAGGTACTCCATGCTGGAGCGCACATCAATAATCACAACCCTTTGATTATTCTGTGCAAATTCCCACGCTTGCTTGGGCGAAAAAGATTTTACCTCGCAGTTCATGCTTTCCTCCTCCTGGTTCGTGCGGTTGCCACCACAGGCCGGCACCCCGCCATTCTCCTGCCAAGTGGTCACCGAGGCAAATACCCCGCCGGGCAACGCCCCGTGCAAACCCTTGAGCAGAGACTAACACTGGCATGTGTGATGGATAAATGAAATCATATGGCCAATTTTCCGTAAGTGGCTGATTTTGATCGCTCACATGATCAGAGACACCTTTGAGGTAGGGAAATCCAGACATATAACCGGATAAAAGGGGAAAGATAGCAATATACACCACAGCCCAGGATTTAACTGGCATTTATGCTATGTAATTTCCCACTTTTGGTTATTAATATATAATGTGTAATTTATTGTAAATATATTGCAATAACACGGTTATAAGTGGGAATTTAAATATACCTGTCCGATATGAAAGTCATTGTTGTAAAAATTATCCTCTACATCAGTGCATACCTGCCCTTGCCGGTCTCCCATGGCCTTGGTTTTCTTACCGGCTGGGGCCTATTCCTGTTTCCGAGCCACTCCCGGCGCATCACCCGGTTCAATATTGGCCTGTGCTTCCCGGCACTCAGCGCCGGTGAGCAGCGTAAACTGGTACGCAAAAGCCTTATCGAAATGAGCAAAACGATTTTTGAGGCGGGTGCCCTGTGGCTTCGGCCTGGAAGGAATGCCCTGCGGCTGATAAAAAAAGTTCAAGGCAGCGAACTGGTTGATACGGCGCTGGCGGCAGGCAAGGGCGTTATTCTCGCCACGCCTCACCAGGGAGCATGGGAAGCGGCAGGCCTGTATTGCGCCGCCCACTTCGGGATTAGCTGTCTTTACAAACCGCTTAAAATGCAACAGCTCGACGCCCTGGTAACCAGGGCCCGCGGCAGAATGGGTGGTCATCATGTACCTGCAAACGCAGGTGGGGTACGCATACTCTACAAAACCCTCAAACAGGGTGATGCCGTCGCCATGCTGCCAGACCAGGAGCCCCTCGCAGGTACCGGTGTGTTTGCACCGTTCTTCGGCATCCCGGCTTACAGCATGGTATTTCTTGGCCGACTGGCCGCAAAATCCGGGGCACCCATCATATTTACCTGGTGCGAACGCCTCTCATGGGGCCGTGGCTATCACCTGCATTTCAGGCAGACACCGGCCAGTGCGCATTCAGCGGACACACTGGAGGCCACCAGTGCAAACAACCTGGTCGTCGAAGACTGTATACGCACCAACCCTGCTCAATACCAGTGGAGCTACCGACGTTTCCGCAGACGCCCGGAAGGAGAGCAGGAATATTATTAACAGAACAGGCTAGCGCCTCCAGAAAGCAGGGCTAAGCAGGATCAGCAGGGTGAAAATCTCCAATCGCCCGAGCATCATGGTAAAGGAAAGCACCCACTTTGCAGGATCATTGATATCCACATAGTTGGCGCCAACTCCGGCCAGCCCGGGGCCGAGATTGTTTATGCAGGCGGCCACTGCCGAGAATGCAGTAACCTGGTCCAGGCCGGTCGCCATGAGCAACAGCATGATAACGACGAAACTACCGACATAGGCCGCAAAAAACCCCCACACGGCATCAATAATACGGTCCGGCATGGGCTTGGAACCCACCTTGACCGTGATTTGCGCATTGGGATGTATCAGGCGCACGGTCTCTCGGTGGCCCTGTTTAACCAGCAACAGGAAACGAATGACCTTCATACCGCCACCGGTAGAGCCTGCACAACCACCGATGAAACTGGCAAACAGCAGCATGACCGGCAGGAATCCTGGCCAGATAAAATAATCTGCCGTGGTAAATCCGGTGGTTGTGCCAATAGAAACAGCCTGGAACAATCCGGCGTGCAGGGCATCACTGAAGAAGATAAAGGTGTCTGTGTAATACAGGTAGCCGGCAGTTAATGCCGTCACCAGAAATAATATTGCAAGGTAGGCCCTGACCTCGCTGTCAAACAGGTAGTGTTTCAGGCTCAACGAGCGCCATGCCATAAAGTGCAACGCAAAATTCATCCCGGCCAGCAACATGAACACCACGGCTACCAGCTCGATGGCGGAACTCTGGAAATGCCCGATGCTGTGGTCATGCGTGGAGAAACCGCCTATCGCAACGGTTGAAAAACTGTGGCTGATGGCATCAAAGCCGCTCATTCCGGCCATCCAGTAACTCACCCCGCAGGCAACAGTAAGTCCTAAATAGATATACCAGAGCGCCTTGGCCGTTTCAGTAATGCGCGGCGTCAACTTGGCATCCTTGAGTGGTCCCGGCGTCTCGGCACGGTAAAGCTGCATGCCACCAACACCCAGCATCGGCATAATCGCCACCGCCAGTACGATGATGCCCATGCCGCCCAGCCACTGTAGTTGCTGGCGGTAGTAAAGTATGGATTTCGGCAAATCATCCAGGCCGGTTATAACCGTAGCGCCCGTGGTAGTAAGCCCTGAAAAAGACTCGAATATGGCATCCGTCACCGACAATTCCAGGTGATCTGCCAGCACAAATGGCACTGCACCTGCGAGACCCAGCACAAACCAGAACAACACCACAATCAGGAAACCATCGCGTACCCGCAAGTCATCCCTGTAACGGCTGGCAGGCAGCCACAGCAGGAAACCCAGCAGCAACACCATAAACATAGCTGTCAAAAAAACCTGGATCTGGCCATCCTGATACAGCCAGGCCACTGCGGAAGGCGGCAATAATGTAGCGCTGAAGATCATCAGAAACATCCCGAGCAGGCGCTGAATGGTGAGAAAATGCATGATTCAGGTGTACTGGCTAGGCGGCGCACATATCAGAAAAAAGTAACCCCGACCTGGAACAGGCGCTCAACTGCCTGGATGCATTTCTTATCCGAGAGAAACAGGATGACGTGGTCGTCACTCTCTATTACCGTATCATGATGCGCAATAATAACCTCTTCACCACGTACGATCGCGCCAATCGTGGTGCCCGGCGGTAATTTGATTTCCTCAATTGCACGCCCAACCACCCTGGAACTATCGCGGTCGCCATGTGCAACGGCCTCAATCGCTTCTGCCGCACCCCGTCGCAAAGAGTGGACAACAACCACATCGCCGCGCCGGATATGTGTAAGCAGGCTGCCAATCGTTGCCTGCTGCGGTGATATTGCGACGTCAATGGTTTCACTCTGTACCAGGTCCACGTAAGACGCCCGATTGATCAATGACATTACCTTGCGTGCACCGAGGCGCATGGCCAGCATGGCAGACAATATATTGGCTTCCTCGTCATTGGTAAGCGCACAAAAAACATCGGTGTTTTCGATATTCTCTTCCAGCAGCAACTCCTTGTCTGCTGCATCTCCCAGCAACACCATGGCCTTGTCGAGGTGCTCTGACAAGTGCCTGGCATGGTCTTCGTTGTGCTCGATAATCTTGACCTGGTACTGATTCTCGATCGCTGTGGCAAGCCGTGTCCCGATATTACCGCCACCCGCCAGGATAACGCGCTTGACCTGTTTTTCTGTCTTGCGCATTTCACTCATTACAGCCCGAATATGCTTGCGGGCTGCCAGGAAAAATACCTCGTCATCAACCTCGATGATCGTGTCACCACTCGGTGTAATCGGTTTACCCTGGCGGAAAATAGATGCCACGCGGGCATCGATTCCCGGCATATGTTTTTTCAGGTTGCTCAATTCATGTCCGACCAGGGGTCCGCCATGATAAGTACGCACTGCCACCAGTTGTACCCGGCCACCCGCAAAATCCAGCACCTGCAATGCGCCAGGATGCTCAATCAGTCTTTCAATATAATCGGTGACCAGTTGTTCAGGGCTGATGAGTACGTCCACCGGCAAGGCTTCCTGCGCAAACAGGCGTGGATGATTCAGATATTCAACTGAACGTACGCGGGCAATCTTGGTTGGTGTATGAAACAGGGTGTAGGCCACCTGGCAGGCGACCATATTGGTCTCGTCGCTGCCGGTCACCGCTATAACCATATCGGCATCTTCACCTCCTGCATGCATCAAGGTTTCAGGATGCGAGGCATGGCCTCTCACAGTGCGAATATCAAATCGATCCTTCAAATCCTCGAGGACGGCTTCGTCATTATCAACCACCGTGACATCATTCGCCTCACTGGCCAGATTGGCTGCGACAGATGCACCGACCCGGCCGGCGCCAAGAATAATAATCTTCATTTAATTATGTGCCATTAACCGGTTTGGTTTTTACTGTGTAAAAGCGCGGCCTGCGCAGTTACTCAACACCCTTCTTGTGATCGATTCCAAGTGCCCGCAATTTCCTGTAGAGATGAGTGCGCTCCATGCCCACCCGTTTGGCAAGCTTGCCAACACTGCCACCAACTTCCCTCAGCTGGTGCAGGAGATAGTCATGCTCGAACTGTTCACGTGCTTCACGCAATGGCAGGTCATAGGATATCTGTGTACCACCCCTGGTTCCATCCGCAGTCACTTGCGTGCTGAGGGCCTGCTCAATTTCTGCTAAATCAATCTCGTCGCCCGACCCCAGAATCAGCAGCCGCTGTACCAGGTTCCTGAGTTCGCGGATATTACCTGGCCACCCATAATTTCGCAGACGGTTCTGCGCTGCCACGTTGAAATACCGGTAAGACAGTTTTTCATGCGTCACCATGTAGTCAATAAAGAAATTCAGCAAATCGTGTACATCATCGGCATGCTCCCGCAGGGCAGGGATGTGGAGGGGAACCACGTTGAGGTGATAAAACAGATCATCCCGGAAACGTCCTGCCGCAACCTCTTCCTCCAGGTTGCTGTGGGTGCTGGCAATCACCCGCAAATCAACCTCAACCGCCTCGCTACCGCCAAGACGTGTAAATGAATGCGTCTGAAATACACTCAGCAAACGTGCCTGTGTCTGTAAATCCATATCTGCAATATCACTAATGCACAGGGTTCCGCCGTTGGCCTGCTCCAGCCTTCCATAATGGATAGTCTCGCCATCCTCCTGGCCGAACAGTTCGGCGGCAGAGTTCTCCTCCGAAATCGAACCGACTGCTATCTCAATAAACGGGCCGTCACAGCGCGGGCTCTGCTGGTGAATATAGCGTGCAAACGTTCCCTTACCGACACCTGACTCACCAGTAATCAGGACCCAGCTGTTGTGCTGGGCGATTTTACGTGCCTGCTCACGCAACTTCTCCATAATAGCTGTCCGGCCGACCGGCTCTACAACCAGCTGTGTATGCTCGCGCAGATCAATATTTTCCCGCTGTAAACGGTCACTTTCAAACGCCCGCTCAACGGTCAACAGCAACTTGGCCAGTGAAATGGGCTTTTCGATAAAATCATAGGCGCCCAGCCGGGTGGCCTCGACCGCCGTTTCCACAGTCGCGTGGCCCGACATCATCACAACCGGGCAGGGCAGGTCCCCGCCCTCGGACCATTCGCGCAACAAGGTGATGCCATCCACATCTTCCATCCATATGTCGAGCATGATCAGGTCCGGCCGTCGCGTACGCCTTGCCTTCCGGGCTGCCTCACCACCCTCAGCAGTGGCCACCGTATAGCCCTCATCCTCCAGAATCTCCTGCACCAGATTCCGGATATCCGGTTCATCATCAACTACAAGAATATGGCGAGCTGACATATTTTTATTCCGTTATAACCTACTCTGTGATCCAGGTTCGGATACTACTTTCGTGCCACCGTGCAGCCCCGAGTGGTCATTATAGCCCACCGTTGCCAGAAGACAGTTTTTCACTGGAAGCATTTCTAACAGGGTCATCA
>DAOVYA010000325.1 GCA_030635865.1 Gammaproteobacteria bacterium
ATGAATGGCTTCACGGTAAAGGCCCCCATGGCATTCAGGCTATGCCCGTACAACCATAGCCAGGCCGAGTAATCGATAAGAAACAGCAGTGGAAGAAACACGACGGGCAGTATCAGCAGCCAGTATAATATCCCCCCGGTCTTGCGGCTGCCGAACAACAGCAACACCATCGCGGCAAGTATCCCCCAGAACATCACATTAGCCGCCAGTGTCATTTTAGCAACCATCGGATTGATCTCTTCCGGCACATTGAAATAGCGACCCAGGGTCTTTTCATAATGCCAGGCCAGCATCTGTGCACCGCTGCCATCCCAGTCACGGCGCTGTTCCGCGGGCTTACGCTGCTGGTCTTTCTCGAAGGTGACGCGCAAGTGCCCGATGTTTCTCGTCTTGTCACTTTCCTCCTCCGGCTCCTCTGTTGCAGTCTCGGCTTCACCCATGGAGGCCTTGAGCTGTGCAATCAGCGCCTCACCGGGGGACAGTTCTTCCACGTCCTTCGAGGTGTCCTGATCAAGCGCGGTGACCAGTGCAGAGATGAAACCCTTGTTCTGGTACTGCAAACCGTCATCGCCGTAATACGTGAGAGTCATCCACCCGGCAATCACGGCAAAACCTGCACCCAGCACCCCCATGCGGACAGCCGGCCGGTTCATCATAAACCCGAGCAACATGACGCCCAGCATGGAGATCAGGAAGGGCGAGAAGGCACGTTCGATGACACCGCCGGCCGCAATCGGATACATGCCTACATAATGGTTGATGGTATCCATTTCGTGCACACAATCGAGGGCCTCGACCTCCAGGATTTCTTCCTTCTCGACCTGCTTGCAACCGTTGAAGACACCGTTCATGTGGAAGTGTATGCGCACACCGTCGGGAAAGGCCTCCTCCGGGTAATTGGGGGCCGTCAGTGACACCCACCATATCGGCGAATAGTAGAGCGCAACCAGCACGCCGATGGCTGTCAGCACCAGCAGCTTGGCAATGACTGAACGTTTGCTATCCATAATGCGTACCGTGGTGGAAAAAAGAACAATGCCGCCGGCAGGACACCGGCGGCATAGCGATATTAATCGAAGTCAGGGTTGAGCCAGTCAGCGGAGGGTGCGAGGTCCTCCTTCGGCACTGCAACACGGGATACATAGTTGATCACCATCTGCATGTCCTTGTCGCTGAACCCCTTGATCTGTTCGACCATGTCAGGATTGGCGTTGCGGCGTTTGCCATCACGGATCCACTCGAACTGGCGCATCATGTAGGCGTAGTGCTGGCCCTGGATACGTGGATAGAACTCCTTCGCCTTGCCTTCGCCCTTGTCACCATGGCATTTCACACAGTTGTCGTCGTAGAGCTTCTTGCCCTGGGCGAACTCCGGCGTACCCTCTGCCCATTCGCCCCTGCCATTCTCGGGATTCATGGGCAGCTTCTGAATATAGTCCACCACGTCCGCCAGGGACTGCGCCCCGCCAATCGACCTCGGCAGTGCAAACGGGTACATGGTCGGGTTGTCGCGGTTGCCCTCACGGATATCCGCCAGCTGCTTGATCAGCACCTCCTTGTGTTGTCCGGCCAGCTGCGGGAAGGTGCCGCTGGTCTCGCCCCAGCCCTCGGTCAGGTGACAGCCGGCACAGACCTCATAGACTTCAATGCCGTTTTCCCGGTCGGGGGTCAGACTCAACGCCTCTTCACGTTCACCACCCTCTTCCAGCCATGCCAGTGATGCGGTGGAAAAGCCCAGGCCAATGGCGGCAGCCAGGGAAATCAGCAATTGCTTGTTCATAATCGTTACTCCTGTGGCTCGTAAGCCGCTGTCCTGCAAAATAAAAGGTGGTTGACTGTAAAGCGCCATTTTATAGATCACGGCGTCATTTAGAGTTGACCTATATCAATTGACTATTCCTGTTCCCTACAACCTTATGGAACCCCCGGTTTATTCGTAGGGTGCGCCGTGCGCACCCTACAAACCCTATCCGGGCTACAAGCTAGTCATCCAGCGTGGCCAGGTAGGCCAACATGGCTGCAATCTCGGTATCCGTATATTCCCGGAAGATTTCGGCATCGTCCGGATCATCATGGAAGCGTTCACCCGCACGAATGTCTTCCACCTGTTTAAGCAGGTACGCGCTGTACTGGCCAGCCAGCTGGGGGATACCCTGCTTGTCGTCCCCGTAACCATCACTCCCGTGACAACTCGCACACTCTTTCTTGTAAAACCGGCGACCGGCCTCCACGTCACCCGGATATATCCCGATATTCACCACCTTTTTACTCGCCTGCAGGCGAGCGAGCGCATCGAATTCGGCCTCGTTGATCGGGGGCAATTTTGTCGGCAACTCGATGCTGGCCAGGAATGCTGCAATCGAAACCAGGTCCTTTTCAGGCAACTCGCGCTCGTTGGTATAGGGCAGCATGGGTATGTTGATACGTTTGCGCTGTTTGAACAGACGCAATTGCCTGGCAATATACACATCCGTAAGCCCTGCCAGGCGGGGATATTCTCC
>DAOVYA010000258.1 GCA_030635865.1 Gammaproteobacteria bacterium
CAGTGCAGGGAAACAAAATCCGCTTGCGCAAAGACCTCTTGTGGCGAGTTGCACTGGCGTGCATTCAACCCGGCAATGTCTGCCTCACGCGGTGGAAACGGATCGTGGTATATAATTTCCATTGCGAAACCGTGCGCCGCGCGCGCCGCCACCGCGCGCGCGATACGGCCCATGCCGATCAATCCAAGCGTTTTGTGATGTACACTCGACCCCATCATGTGAGTCGGGCGCCAGCCGGTCCATTCCTTGTTCCGCGCATGACGCTCACCCTCGCCCGCTCGCCGGGCAACCATCAACAACAAGGTCATGGCGAGGTCGGCAGTACACTCGGTCAACACTTCCGGCGTATTCGAAACAGTGAGACCGGCCACCTTCGCCGCTTCGAGATCGATATGATTAAATCCGACCCCGAAACTACCGATCATTTTGGCCTTCATCGGCGCGGCACCCAGGACTTCGGCATCGATCTTGTCAGATACGGTTGGTAACACTGCATCGGCAGTGCGAAATGCGTCCTGCAGTTCGGCCACCGTCATCGGCACATCATCGACATTCAGTTGCGTGTCATATTTTTGTGTCAGTATCTTTTCGACTTGTTCAGGCCAACGACGGGTAACGACGACTTTTGGCTTGCTCATTGGAATTCCCCTGTTTCGATCAAGTCCGACCGGCGGTTAGCGGGATGATACTCGACAGTGTTGCTGATTTCCCGCTGGCGTTCAACTCAGTCAGGCCCGCCTTGTCCCGCCTCCTTCGTCAACGTACACGGCACCGACTTTTCATCGGCGGGCGGGGCCTTTGATTGTCCCGGCTCTTTGAGGGTACTGTCTGTGGCCCGTCAGAACAAGCCGGATCAAAACGCCTGAAAACCAGGCAAGAGATTGTGTCTGCCGGATACCCCGGGGGCCTGGCGCAAGCGGTTCTGACCAATTACCATTATTTGCCAATAGTTGCAGTCTAAACCCTGCTCCCGGTGGAAGGTCAAGCCCGCTGACGGGACAAAATTCCGGGGTCACCGCGGGAAATCGTCTTATACCTGATAGGATAGCCCGGATGAAAATCACGAGCTTAATCCAATGAATGCACCGGACCGACAACAGGCATTGAAGAAAATGCTGGCAAGGCACGGGCTGCCCGACGCTTATCTGGAAACCGCACACCATTGGTTCGATCCGCTGGCAAAGCAGCTCGCCGGGCAATACCGAAAGCAGGCGGGCCGTCCCTTGCTGATTGGCATCAACGGCAGTCAGGGCTCCGGGAAGAGCACCCTCAGTGAATACCTGCGGCTGACACTGCAGTGGGATTGGAACTTGCGTGCAGTGGTGTTATCCCTGGACGACGTGTACCACACAAAATCACGGAGAGCACTGCTGGCTCGGCAAATACACCCCCTGCTTGCTACACGCGGCGTACCGGGCACCCATGATATGGAGCTGGCCGAAGCCACTTTACAGAAGTTGCTGCAGCCGGGCGCTGCGGCAGAGGTGCGCATTCCGCGCTTCGACAAGGCGACAGATGACCGCAAGCCGGAAGCAGAGTGGGACACGCTGATAACACCCGTGGATGTAGTCATTCTGGAAGGCTGGTGTCTGGGCATACCGCCACAACAGGAAGCGGATTTATTGCAGCCAGTCAATGAGCTTGAAGCCCGGGAAGACCCGCAGGGGATATGGCGCCGCTATGTCAATCAGGCGATTGAATGCGATTACCTGCCACTGTACCGGCAGGTGCAGCAGTGGCTGATGCTGCGCGCGCCCTCCTTTGACTGTGTTTTCAACTGGCGTATGGAACAGGAAAATAAATTAGTGCCGACAGCGAATTCGCAGGGGGTGATGGATGCCGGACAAGTGGCGCGCTTTATCCAGCACTTCCAGCGCCTGACCGAGCATGGCCTGCAGGTCTTGCCTCCCCTGGTCCACCATCTGTTTCAGCTGGACAGCCGACGTGAGATCACTGCGTATAGCCAACCTTTGGCTGGCGTAACACAAAGCCGTTAACGGGTCGCAAACTCGCCCAACCGCGTCAATACCTGGTTATTAATCCAGCGTCAGGACAATCTTGCCGAAGTGCTTGCTCTGTTCCATGGTCCTGTGGGCCTCAGCGACGTCATCAAGCGGATAGGTCCTGTAGATAACGGGCTCAATGGACCCGTCGGAGAAAGCCGGCATCACGGTTCTGGTGAATTGCGCAACGATCTCTTGCTTTTCCTGCACAGAACGTGATCGAAGCACGGAGCCGATGATCCGCTGACGCTTTACCATCATGAGGGCAAGATTGAGTTCGGCCTTCGCGCCACTCATGATACCGATAATCACGAGCGTGCCGCCAACAGCAAGCGCCCTCATATTAAGCGCCAGATAGTTCGCGCCAATATGATCGAGGATGACATCGGCACCCTTTTTTCCGGTAAACGCCCTGACAGCCTCTGCAAAATCCTCCTCCTGGTAATTTATAACGAGATCGGCACCGAGCTGCCTTACACGCTCGATCTTTCCAGCAGAGGCAGTGACCATAACCCGGCCGCCCGGTGCAAGCTTCCGGCACAACTGGATAGCGGCAGTGTTCACGCCGCCACCGCCGCCGTGGGCAAGCACTACCTGCCCGTCTTTAAAACCACCGATCATGAAGATATTCAGAAACGCGGTAATGTAGCTTTCACATACACATGCCGCCGACTCAAAACTCATGGCTTCGGGAATCGGGATCAGGTGATCGGCATAAGCGACAGCATATTGTGCGTAACCGCCGCCACCCACGAGGGACATGACACGATCACCGCACTTGTATGATGTTACCCCCGGGCCGGTCTCCTCGATAATACCGGCGACCTCCAGACCGGGAATTTCCGAGTCACCTTTTGGTGGAGGGTAATTACCTTCGCGCTGCACAATATCGGGACGATTTACCGACGTTGCGGCGACCTTGATAAGGACCTGTCCCCCGGAAGGCGTCGGTTTATCTGTTTCGGCGATCTTGAGGACCTCCGGACCACCGAAACCATCAAGCAAAACCGCTTTCATAACAAAGCCTCCTAATGAAACCTTTAAAATACCCCTTCGCAAGGTCATTGATGCTAGCACACATGATGTCTGCCGGCGCCAGCGCAAGGCCGACCATCACGAGTTCGCGGCCGACAGGGAGACACTTAAGGTGGTGAAGAACGGCAGACGCCATGAAGCCAATACGCTCTAAGATTGATCCCACGTGTTTTCTTGTCAGCCAGACAGGTTTTCGACGAAGCC
>DAOVYA010000311.1 GCA_030635865.1 Gammaproteobacteria bacterium
CGTAATAGATAAAACCACGGGCAGTACCAACCTATTTCTTTATCCGCTCCTCTCCACTCGTCCGTGCAAGCAGCAAGATTGCATCAATGCCATTAGACTGCAGGAATTCTTTAAACTCGTCCGCCTCTTCCGGCGGCATATCCACGGTCAACACGCCATCGACACCTGCCTCACCGGCAGCCTGTGCAAATTCCCGGTAGCCCCATACTTCGATCGGGTTGAGATATCCCATCAATATGATCGGTGTAGCGGAATCTTGCTGGCGAAACTCCCGGACCATATCGAGCACCTGGTGCAGGGTGATGTGGTGTACAAGCGCACGTTCACAGGCCGCCTGGATAACCGGTCCATCGGCCATGGGATCTGAAAACGGCACCCCGATCTCGAGCATGTCAGCACCAGCCTCCACCATCGCATGCAATACCGGCACGGTTGTGTCCGGTTGTGGATCACCTGCTGTTACAAAGGGGACCAGTGCCTTGCGCCGGTTCTTCTTCAGTTCTGCAAACCGTTCAGCGATACGACTCATATCTGGATTCCTTCCAATGCGGCAATGGTGTGCACATCCTTGTCGCCACGACCGGACAGGTTCACCACAATAATCCTGTCCTTGTCCATTCCGGCCGCCAGCCTCGTTGCATACGCCAGTGCGTGACTGGATTCAAGTGCCGGTAAAATACCTTCAACCCGGGTAAGTTGATGAAAGGCCTCCAGGGCCTCGTTATCCGTGATCGCTGCATACCTTGCACGACCGGTATCTTTCAACCAGGCGTGCTCAGGACCAACACCGGGATAGTCCAGGCCGGCAGAGATTGAATGGGTTTCAAGAATCTGGCCATCACTGTCCTCCATCAGGTAGGTGCGATTACCGTGCAGAACACCAGAGCTTCCTGCACACAGGGGCGCAGCATGCCGACCGGTCTCGATTCCATCACCACCACCCTCGACGCCATGAAGTTCCACTGATGTATCGTTAAGGAAAGGATGAAACAGGCCTATCGCATTTGAACCACCGCCCACACAGGCAACCAGGGCATCGGGCAGGCGTCCGGCCTGCTCCATGATTTGCCGGCGCGTTTCCCGGCCGATGATGGTTTGGAAATCACGCACCATGGCAGGATAGGGGTGCGGGCCGGCAACCGTCCCGATGATGTAGAAGGTATTATCAACATTGGTAACCCAATCTCGCATCGCCTCATTGAGCGCGTCCTTGAGTGTCTTTGAGCCCGATTCGACAGACACTACTTCAGTACCCAGCAGCCGCATGCGGTACACGTTGATCGCCTGGCGCTTGATATCTTCAGCACCCATGTATACCACGCACGGCATGCCAAGACGGGCCGCCACGGTTGCCGATGCAACCCCGTGTTGCCCAGCCCCGGTTTCCGCAATAATCCGGGTCTTGCCCATACGTTTCGCCAACAGGGCCTGGCCAACTGTATTGTTTATCTTGTGAGCCCCGGTATGGTTCAGGTCTTCACGTTTCAGGTAGATCTGTGCGCCACCGGCTTCCCTGCTCAGGCGTTCAGCGTGATAAAGTGGCGACAGACGACAAACATAATGCGACAGGTCCGCGTCCAGTTCGGCAAGGAATTCAGGATCTTTCAGGTATTTCCTGTAGGCCTGGTTCAATTCATCCAGTGGATACATCAGGGTTTCCGCCACAAAGCGTCCACCATATGTGCCGAAGTGTCCGCGCTCATCCGGCAATGCCCCACTGGCCATTTCGATATCAGCTGCCTTTGTCCGATCCACCCTGCTGCACTCCTGTCATGAAAGCCAAAATTTTATCCCCGGATTTAATACCGCTGGCACTCTCTACGCCGCTGCTGACATCAACCGCGTATGGCTTCGCTGTCCTGATAGCCAATGCAACGTTTTCCGGCGTCAGGCCACCCGCCAGAATTATGGGCGCTTCACGCCTGGCAGGCACCTGCTTCCAGTTAAATATTTTACCGCCACCACCATGCGTATGAGGCTGATATGTATCCAGCAAAAATCCACTTGCATCCGGGTATTCCGCGAACCTTGATGATAAATCGGTTTCGCTCCGCATGGCGATTGATTTTATAAATGACAGCCCAAATTTATTGCAGTCCTCATTGGTTTCCTGGCCATGAAACTGCAATAGCGTCAGGGGTACGGCCGCCGTTACTTCACGAATATAAGCCGCTGCGGCATTCACGAACAAACCGACAATCGTCACAAAAGGCGCGACTGCTCCGGCAATCTGCCGGGCCTGGTCGATACTGACATAACGCGGACTCTCCGGATAAAAGACCAGGCCAATTGCATCGGCCCCGTTTGTTACCGCAGCGAGAGCATCCTGTTCACGGGTAATGCCACAGATTTTTACACGAGTACGCATGCTGTCAGTCAATCCGGTTTTTTTCGATCCCGGCACAAATGTAACAGAAACCCGGGCGAATGCGGACAATACAATCATCATCCATAAACAGGCATCCAGCCCCCTGCAGGGACATTATAGTGCTCCGGATACTCTACCTTGACCAGGTATAAACCTGCGGCCGGGGCAGTCACACCCGCCAGGCTCCGGTCCCCGGCAGCAAGCAGCTCTGTAATCCAGTCGCAGGACCGGTCACCACGCCCGATTGCCATGAGGACACCTGCAACACAACGGACCATGTGATGCAAAAAGGCATTGGCGACGATATCGATGTAAATAAAATTGCCGCTAC
>DAOVYA010000166.1 GCA_030635865.1 Gammaproteobacteria bacterium
AGGGGTGGGATCGCAATGGCGGAGGACAGCAACAGACTGCCTAGTCTTCGATGGTATAACCCAACTGTTCGATCACCGGTTCCAGTATCGGGATAACGCCTTCCAGGTGCTTGCGGTAATTTTTGTAACGGAAGCGTGACGAGGTATAGAGCTTCTCGGTCACCTGGGCATAGCTCGCGGTACGCGCATAGCGCTTGTTCTCGTGGAAGTCCAGGCAGCGTTCGTCCCACGGCACGCCGATAAACTCCAGCAACTGCCTGACATTGTCCTCCTGGTCAGATACCAGGTCCTCGTAGCGGACCGTCTTGTAGTTCAGATCCAGTTCACGCTTGTAATGCTCGACCAGATCCATGGTCAACACATAATGCCGTGCCGCCGTTTCCAGTTGATAGGAACAGCGGTTGCCATGTGTCATGTCGGTAAAGAATGATGACAGCACGACATCCAGCGGGTGCCGGTGCAAGTGTACGACCGGCGCTGCCGGGAAAACCATGTGGATCATCCCGAGGTGGGTCTCGTTCAACGGCATCTTGTCGGTAAACAGGCGCGCACCCTCTTCAAGGATACCGAGCTGCTGGGTCCGCTTCAGGTACCAGTCACGAAAATCATCGAGTGCTTCCTGGTTATCACCCATCCAGAGGTCGGCAAACGATTCCGGATAACGCAGGGGGCTGTTCAGCAGCTTCGCGCCGAACCGGCTCAGGTCACCGATGAAGGTAAGTTCGTCACCGGCACAGATCTCGGGATGTGCGGTCAGGATCTGTTCCGTCATCGTGGTCCCGGATCGCGGGAACCCGATAATGAACAGGGGCTGCGGACAGTCGTTCCTGGCACTGGCCTGCGGCAGCAGCTCCATGCGCGAACGGACGAAGAAACTCTTCAGGCGCCGCGCCTGCTTGCGGGGATGCTCCTCGTCATAGGTGCCGCGCCCGGCTTCACGGGTAAGCCGGTTGGCCTTGTCATAATCTGCAAACGCCTCGTCGTAGCGGCCCAGCTTGTCAAGCACCCTGCCGCGCTCCAGGAAATACCCGGTACCCGGCCCGTCTCCACCCATATCACCGGGAATCGATTCCAGCTCTGCCAGTGCCTTCTCATATTCCTTCGCGCGTCCATACAGGGTCGCACGGTTCATCGCCACCTCCGCGCCGTCCAGTCCCAGTTCCTGCGCCTGCGCCAGCAACTCCCAGGCACGGTCAAAATCACGGCGGGACTCCTCGAGCTTCATCCAGCCCAGCACGGTCTGTGCATTGTCCGGTTCCAGTTCAACGGCCTGGCGGTAGTATTCTTCCGCCTCGTCCAGCTTGCCCTGGTTGCGCAGGTTCAGCCCAAGGTTGGCACATAGCTTGCCCAGCGGTTTGTGCAGTTCCAGTGCCTTGCGGTAATGGTATTCACCGGCAAGGCTGCGGCCCTGGTCGGTAAATGCCATCCCGAGCAGGTTGTGTGCCTGCGGGTTGCGGGGTTTCAGGCGGACGCCATTACGCGCATGGTACTCAGCCCCGGCCTTGTCTCCTTTCTGGTACAGCACCAGGGAGAGTTCACAGGCAAGGTCACCATCGTTGGGCTCCAGTTTCACCAGCCGGTGCAGCAGCACCTCCAGCGCCTGCTTCCGGTCTTCTTCCTTGCGGACCTGTGCGAGCAACCGCAGTGCCCCGGTATGTGCCGGTGCCTGCTCCAGGATATTGATGCAGAGTTGTGCCGCGGCCTGCGGGTTACCCTGCTTGTGCTGTTCCTGCGCCTGCCGCATGCCCGGGGCCATGGCCTTCATAAAGGCCGGCGTCACCCGGTTCACCTGCTGCAACGCACAGCAACGACCGTGACTCAACCCGCTGCCACACTGGCATAGCGGGCTTTTCAGTGCCTCGTTGATATTGGCAGTCATATTTCTGTTATCAGTTCTTATGGAAAAGACCTAGAATGCTAACGTACTTTCGCTGATACCGTAAGAGGTTCCGACTCCTTGGACTCGCTGGAAACCCTCAAACTGGCCCTGGATGCATTGAATGCCGGGGATTACGGGCGCTGCATCCGTCTGTGCGGGGAGGTGCTTAAGGCGGAACCGGCCAATCCGCACGCCCTGCATATACTCGCGGTACTGGCGGACCGCCAGGGCCGGTTCGAGACGGCACTCAAGCTGTTTCAAAAGGCCCTGGAACAATCCCCGGGAAATGCCGAATATTTAAATAATATGGGCATTACACTCAGTGCGCTGAGCCGCCGCCTGGAAGCAGAACAGGCCTTTCGGGAGGCAATCCGGCTGGACCCGGAAAACAGGGACTATAACAACAACCTTGCGGTCTGCCTGCTGCACCAGGGCGCTGTCGCGGAATCGGCCATCTACCAGAAGAAATGTACCGACCTGGGAGGTAATGCCATCCATTATTATAACCTTGGCCTGTTGCTGCGCCGTCTCGACCGGCTGGAGGAGGCCGAACAGGCACAACTGGAGGCCCTGCGCCAGGATCCCGGGTATTCCGCGGCATGGCTCTACCTGGTGCAGCTGCGCCACTACACAGACCCTGACCATCCCGATATCCGGGCCCTCCGGAAACTGCTGGAAAATACCGGCAGGCCTGCAGAGGAGCTTGCGGAACTGCATTTTGCGCTGGGGAAATGCCTCGAGGATTGCACCCTGTATGACCAGTCCTTCGGGCACTATCACAGCGCCAATCGCATTATGGCCGAGCGCCTCCCGTACGAATCGCCGGACCCGGAACGTTATGTGGAAGCGGTTACCCGGGACTTTGCCAACCCCGGCATCTGGGAACACCGGCTGGGTATTGAGGACAGGCCCACACCGCTGTTCATCGTGGGCATGTCACGCTCCGGAAAAACCCGCCTCGAACGCCTGCTTGCGATGCACCCGGATATTCATCGGGGCGGCGAGCTGTTTGCGCTGCCCGAACTGACCGTGGCGCACTGCAAGCAGGAATTCGGAACAAATATCCCCGAACATCCATCCAGGGAAATACTACTTGCAGCGGCCACGAAATACCGGGAATTCATCCGGGGACAGGCGCCAGGAAAACGCTTCGTGACCGACTCCCTGCCGGCCAACGTGGCATACCTCGGCATTGCCGCCCTGCTGTTTCCGGATACCCGCATCATCTATCTGCAACGTGACCCTGCGGACACGCTGATATCCGTCTACTGCAAACACTATGGCAGAAGCGGTCATGCACACACCTACCAACTGGAGAGGATTCGCGCCTGGCAGCAGCAATATTCGCGCTTGATGGATACCTGGCAGCGGCTGCTGCCGGTCCCGGTTCTGAATATCCGCTACGAGGACCTCGTCCGGGACCCGGCCGGGACGGCCGGCAAGGTCGCCGAATTCTGCGGGCTGGAAGTCCGGCCGGCAGACCGGGAAAAATGGCAGGCGGCCGGGCTGAATGATCACTGGATCGGCCGTGCCAGGCGGTTTCGGGAGTACCTGGCAGCAGAGCCCTCTTGAAAGAGGTTGCCGCGTCACTGCGCTTCTCGCAATGAACTGTGCTTGAAGTCAGGCAACCAGGCATAATTTTCCGAGTAGCCAACACCTTTTGTTGCCACGGCCAGGGCTTGTCTCAGCAGCTTATGGAGGAGGTCGATTTTTCGCCTGTATCCATGTATCTTACATCTCCCGCAGTGCGGGACAGGTCTCAGTCCCGGTACTGCTTTTTTACCAAGAATAATCAAATGAAAGATTTTATTAACAGGCTGTTCTCAGACCCGGAAATGCTGCGTATGGGCCATGCCCAGCAGCTTGAGAACCACAACCTGGGGCTGGGCTGGATTTACTATGCACTGGGGCGACTGTTTCGCTCCGAACGTGCTGTCGTCATCGGATCGTACCGGGGCTTCGTACCCGCCGTGTTCGCCAAATCATTGCAGGACAACAATGAGGGTGGCGAAGTTGTTTTCATCGATCCTTCCTATGTCGACAACTTCTGGGAAGACTCCGACAAGGTTCGGCAACATTTTGCCGACCTGGGTTTATCCAATATCAGTCACTACCGTAATACCACGCAGGAATTCGTCAAGACCGGTGCTTACAGGGCGCTTTCCAACATCGGGGTCGTCATGGTCGATGGTTATCACTCGGCCGAACAGGCACGCTTTGACTACCTGTCCTTTATGGAAAAAATGGCTGAAGAAAGTATGTTCCTGTTTCATGACAGCGTGCAGCAACGGACGAGCACCGTGTACGGGGATGACCGTTCCTATGAACACACAGTCTGCCAGTTGATGGACAGGATGCAGGAGACCCCCGGGCTTGAGACCATCACACTGCCATTTGGCAGCGGGGTAACGCTCGTCACGGGTCGCCCGGACACGCTGGAATACATCAATAAGCCATTTGAAAACGAAGCACCGGAACAGGTAATTTCTACGACCGCATGATGACTCCAGGTACAACATGGCATGATGAACCACAGCTCACCTCTTCCCTCAAGGGCTGGGGTGACAGGGAGCGGTCCGGACAATCGCGTGTCATCGGCGTCCTCAGTGGTGAAGGCATAGGGCCGGAGGTCATCCAGGCAACCATGTCTGTCCTTGATGCTATCGAGGCCGGTACCGGGCATCGATTTGAAGTCCATTACGGTGGCAAGATTGGCATCGAGGCGCAGAAAGAAACCGGGCAGGTGCTCACCAAAGAGGTGATGCAGTTTTGCGCCGGTATATTCGATGATCGCGGGGCTGTCTTTTGCGGACCGGGTGGCGGACGCTTTGTGTATGAACTGCGTACCGCGTTTGACCTGTATTGCAAGATGGTGCCA
>DAOVYA010000293.1 GCA_030635865.1 Gammaproteobacteria bacterium
AAGATGGGACTCGCAAAACGTATCATTCCCTGCATGGATGTTGATGCCGGTCGCGTCGTCAAGGGCGTGCAGTTTGTTGATATCCGCGATGCCGGTGACCCGGTGGAGATTGCGCGGCGTTATGATGAAGAAGGCGCAGACGAGCTGACGTTCCTCGACATCACGGCAAGTTCGGACCAGCGCGAAACCATGGTGCACGTGGTTGAGCAGGTGGCTGGCGAGGTGTTTATTCCTCTGACCGTTGGCGGAGGCATTCGTGAAGTCGCCGATATTCAGCGCATGTTGAATGCCGGCGCAGACAAGGTTGGTATTAACACTGCGGCTGTTTTTAATCCGGAATTTGTGAAGCAGGCAGCGGAACGATTTGGTTCGCAGTGTATTGTGGTAGCCATTGATGCCAAACAGGTGAGCGCTGAAGGTGAAGCACTGCGCTGGGAAATATTTACCCATGGCGGGCGTAAACCGACCGGTATCGATGCGGTCGAGTGGGCGCAGCGCATGGTGAATTATGGCGCCGGGGAAATCCTGCTGACCAGCATGGACCGGGATGGTACACGGGACGGTTTTGACCTGGCGTTAACGCGTGCTGTTTCCGAAGCAGTGGATGTGCCCGTGATAGCATCCGGTGGCGTTGGCAACCTGGACCACCTTGCCGACGGCGTGATTGACGGCAAGGCCGATGCGGTATTGGCCGCGAGTATTTTCCACTTCGGTGAATATACTATTGGCCAGGCAAAGCAGCATATGGCAGACAGGGGCATAGAGGTAAGGCTGTAATTTTATGCAGGGTCGAATGTATTCGACCCTACAGTTCTGCTAACAGAGTATATGAGTAATACAATGAGCGACGACTGGCTGGATGAAATCAAGTGGACAGAGGACGGCCTGGTGCCGGCGGTTGCACAGGATGCCGCTGATGGAAAGATCCTGATGCTTGCCTGGATGAATCGCGAGGCCCTGCAACTGACCGCAAAGAGCGGCAAGGCCGTGTACTGGTCACGTTCCCGGAAGAAGTTGTGGCACAAGGGTGAAGAGTCCGGTCATCAGCAAATCGTCAGCGAGATTCGCCTCGACTGTGATAACGACGTCATTGTTTTGCAGGTTGAACAACAGGGCGGTATTGCCTGTCATACAGGGCGGCGCAGTTGTTTTTTTCAGCGGCTTGAAGGAAACACATGGGTTGCTGTAGAACCGGTCCTGAAAGACCCCGATGCTATCTATGGCAAGCACTGATCTGACTGGTGATTGAATAATGAGTGACGTACTGGAAAAACTGGCAAGTGTAATCGAGTCCCGCAAGACGCAGAGTGCGGACAGTTCCTATGTTGCCAGCCTGTTCGACAAGGGGATGGACAGTATCCTCAAGAAAGTGGGTGAAGAGGCAGCAGAAACTATTGTCGCTGCGAAAAACGATGATGATGCGCAGCTGGTGCATGAAACCGCAGATTTGTGGTTTCACACACTTGTCATGCTGGCAGCACGTGGCCTGGGGCCGGAAGAAGTGCTGGCTGAACTGGAGCGGCGCTTTGGCGTGTCAGGCCATGATGAGAAGGCAGGGCGCGATAAATAGAGTATTATCAGGGTTAAACCTGCGAATTAGTCTGGAGATAGAGTTATGGGTCCTAGTATCTGGCAGTTATTGATTGTTCTTGCCATCGTATTGTTGTTGTTTGGCGCCAAGCGGCTTAAAAATATCGGCTCTGACCTTGGTGGCGCCATCAAGGGGTTTCGTAAATCCATGCAGGAAGGGGAAAACGAGGCAGGCAATGGCGACAAGCTGAAGGATAAGGATGGCGGGCGTGTCATTGATGCCGAGGTTACCCGCAAAGACAAGGACAAGGTTAAGTAGTATAAGCGTGCGCTAGCTGCCGGTATTATCATGTTTGACGTCGGTTTCTGGGAACTGGTTTTTATCGCGGTCATCGCCCTGCTTGTTGTTGGCCCGGAACGCATGCCAAAAATCGCCCGTACGGCCGGCTTGTGGCTCGGCAAGATGCGTGGATTTGTGTCATCGGTCAAGCAGGATATAGACCGCGAACTGGCGGCAGAAGAGCTCAAGGCGGTGCTTGAAAAACACGCGGCTGTTCCGGAACTGGAAGAACTGGTCGACGAGATCAGCGGTGAGCCACTGAAAGCAGATGAACATTCCGATTCCCCCGCTGTAACGAAGGAAAAACAGGCCGCTGGAGATGATTCCGGAGCCGCGACCGGCCTGACAACGGATGATCAAACAAAGTAAACAGCACGCGTCATCCGAGGGCGACGTCGAACAGCCGTTGCTATACCACCTGATTGAATTACGTGACCGTTTGTTGCGTGTTGTTCTGGTTGTTGCGGTTCTGTTCCTGGTGTTGATGCCATTTTCAAATTTTCTGTTTACGACATTATCAGGCCCGCTAACTGCACATTTGCCGGAAGGCAACAGCATGATCGCCATCGAGGTGGCCTCCCCGTTTCTGATTCCGTTTAAACTGACCCTGGTGCTGGCACTGTTTCTTGCAATGCCAATGGTGCTCTATCAAATGTGGGCATTCATTGCGCCGGGCTTGTACAAGCATGAACGGCGCCTGGTATCACCCTTGCTGGTTTCCAGTACCTTGCTGTTCTATGCAGGCGCTGCGTTTGCCTACTTCGTAGTGTTTCCACTGGTGTTCGCATTCTTTACGGCAACTGCGCCAGAGGGTGTTGCGGTAATGACGGATATCAGCCGTTACCTTGATTTTGTATTAACACTCTTTTTTGCGTTTGGTGCGGCATTCGAGGTGCCAATTGTTGTTGTGTTGCTGGTCTGGACCGGAATGGCCACGCAACAGGGCCTGCGCGAGAAACGGCCATACGTGATTGTTGGAGCCTTCGTGCTGGGAATGATATTGACGCCTCCTGATGTGATATCACAAACACT
>DAOVYA010000124.1 GCA_030635865.1 Gammaproteobacteria bacterium
ACATTCTCTGCAGATGAATGCCGCTACTGTGAGTTACTGGAAGAGGAGTTCCTGCAGCCGATGCTGCTGGGTGGTGAATACAGGGACAAGATCATTATCCGCAAGCTGGTACTCGACAACGGTTCACGGGTCTCAGATTTTTCCGGGCAGCAGATCGACGCGACCCGACTATCCGACCGCTACCGGGTATATGTCACACCTACCATGTTGTTTATCGATGAAAACGGTACGGAACTTGCCGAACGCATGGTGGGGATCAACACGCTGGAGCTGTTTGGCGGCTACCTGGATGACTGCATCGAGACAGCCTGGTTGATGATCAGGAATCCCGCCGGACTGGTGAAGCTGCCGGGCTGCCGGCTGAAACAGACGACCCGGTAATCAGTCCTGCAATGCCTTTACCAGCTTGCGAATGTCCGCAACATGCCTTCGACTGACCTCCAGGGATTCATCTACACCATCGAGCAGGATCCGTGCATGCCCTTCAGCATCCTTGTCCAACCCGCAGAGATAACGCCTGGCGATTAATGCATTGCGGTGAATGCGAACAAACTGGTCACCGAATTCCTGCTCCAGTGTTTTCAATGTCTCTTCAATCAGTACCTTCCCGTCTGCCGTACACACCGTTACGTACTTCTGGTCAGCAAGGAAAAAACGTATCTCACAAACCGGTATCAATTGCAGTGCGCCACGCACCCGTGCACAAATACGTTGCCGGGCAGCCGGGGTTTCGTCGGCCTGTTGCAGTGATACCGCCTGGATACGCGTAAGACGGCGTGCATTCTGCAACGCCTCTTCAAGACGTTCCTGGCGCACCGGCTTCAACAGGTAATCCACGGCATGGGTATCAAAAGCCTGTAATGCGTAATCGTTATAGGCCGTGGTAAAGATAATTGCCGGGGGCTGCTCCAGTACCAGCAGGTGCCTTGCAGCCTCGATGCCATCCATGCCCGGCATGCGTATATCCATCAGCAGTACGTCCGGCTGGCTCGCTTCCGCCTGTGCAAGCGCATCCTGGCCATTTGCCGCCTCGCCACAAACCGTATAACCCTCAAGCGCCTCAAGCATGCTGCAAAGGCGACTGCGTGCCGGTGCTTCATCATCAACAACCAGTACCTTCATGAAACCCTGTTCTCCGGAAACCTCAGTGTTACCTGGTATATTCCATCCGACATGGAAGCATCCAGACCAGCCTTCGCACCAAAGGCAATTTGCAAACGCTGACGTATATTTTCCTGGGCAATATGGTGACCTTCCTGATGACTTCGCGGCCCGGTTTCCGCTACCGGGTTACTGATCCTGATTTGCAGCATGCCCTTGTCGCTCTCGCCGGCAACCCGGATGGTCCCGCCCCGGGGCAGCATTTCAATGCCGTGATAAATGGAATTCTCCAGCAGCGGCTGCAGTATCAACGGCGGCACCCGCACATCCTGCGGCATACCCTCCATATCCCACTCTACCGACAGGCGTTCGCCAAGCCGTAGTCTCTCGATATTCAGATAGCGTTGTGCCAGGAGTATTTCATCGCCCAGACTTGCCTGCTCATGCGAATTATTCAGTGCTGCCCTGAACAGGTCAGACAGGTCCTCGATCGCTGTCTCAGCCGCTGCCGGTTCGGACCGCGTCAATGCAGCAATGGTATTCATGCTGTTGAACAGAAAATGCGGCCGGATACGTGCCTGCAGGGCCTGGATGCGCGCACGGGCTTCCGCCTGCAGTTGCTGGCGCCACTGGAACTGTACATAAAGATGCCGCAATACGATTGCCGCCACCACGGTGCTGATCGTCAGGTTACGGAACAAAAACAGCGCATGACTGTCCACCTGCATCAAGGGAAACAGGGTACTCCTCATCATCATCCAGAAAGCCACCTCGCTCACAACACTCGTAACCAGCAGCACCAGCAGGTAACTGATTATAGCCGCTGCCGTATTGCCCAGCCTCGACAACAGCGGCCTGCTGATGCAGAGGACAGCCGCGCTGGTGAGCGCAATCCATTGCACGAACAGTGAAATCAGCCCCAGTTCACTCCACGGATCACTCAGCCAGCCGGGAGTGACAAGCGCCAGGATAAAGGCCAGCAGTTCAGCGATCACCACGACGGCAAAAACGATGCGTACCTCGCAGAAGCTGGGCAGAAAAAAGTGCTCTGCCAGCTCGATGCCGCCCTGATCCCTTGAATCCAGCTTGCCCATGGTTACAGTTTCAATCCTGCCATCCCGGCATGCAAGCTACCGGGCTCGCCGACACCTGTCAGTACATCCACGCGCAGAAAACGCATATATGCACCGGATTGGTTATACTGCGCCACTACAGACATTCCGGTTATTGTAAACATGACGGACGATAGCTCCTCAACAAAACCCTGGGGCGGAAGGTTCACTGAATCGACCGACGCCTTCGTTGAAGCCTTTACCGCCTCGATCGACTTTGATCAAAGGCTCTTTTCCCACGATATCAAGGGTTCGATTGCGCATGCCCGCATGCTCGCCCACGTCAATATTCTTACCAGGGCGGAATGCGACAGTATTGTTGGCGGACTGGAAGAAATCCACGTGGACATCGAACGTGGTGAATTTGTCTGGTCGACGGAACTCGAAGACGTTCACATGAATATCGAAGCGCGCCTGATCGAGCGCATCGGGGAAACCGGCAAGAAGCTGCATACCGGCAGGTCGCGCAACGACCAGGTCGCTACCGACCTGCGCCTTTACCTGCGGGATGAAATTGACAGGCTTTGCGGTGCACTGACCCGGTTGCAATCCGCCCTGGTCGACATCGCAGATCGCGAGGCCGATACCATCATGCCCGGATTTACCCATTTGCAGGTTGCGATGCCGATCAGTTTCGGTGACGACATGCTTGCCTGGGAAGCCATGCTGGAACGTGACCATCAGCGCCTGCAGGACTGCCGGAAACGGGTCAATATAATGCCGCTGGGGGCAGCTGCCCTGGCCGGTACCAGCTTTCCAATCGACCGGGAGTACACGGCCCGCTTGCTGGGCTTCGATGCGCCGGCAGGCAACTCGCTGGACGCAGTCAGCGACCGGGATTTCGTTATCGAATTCTGTGCTGCGGCGTCCGTTATCATGATGCACCTGTCACGGTTCTCGGAGGAACTGATACTCTGGTCATCGGCACAATTCAACTTTATTGAACTACCGGACCGCTTCTGTACCGGATCCAGCATCATGCCCCAGAAGAAAAACCCGGATGTGCCGGAACTGGTGCGTGGCAAGAGTGGCCGGGTGGTGGGCCACCTGCTCAGCCTGTTGATGCTGATGAAGAGCCAGCCACTGGCCTATAACAAGGACAACCAGGAAGACAAGGAGCCGCTATTCGACACGGTCGATACCCTGAAAGGCTCACTGCGGGTATTTGCCGATATGATGCCGGTAATCGAGGTGCAGCGTGAGCAGATGGCAGCCGCCGCACAACAGGGTTTTTCAACTGCCACGGATCTTGCTGACTACCTGGTACGCAGGGGCATCGCCTTCAGGGATGCACACGAGATCGTCGGCCGTGCCGTGCGCCTTGGGATCGACACTGGAAAAGACCTGTCGGAAATGACGCTGGATGAATTGCAGGGTTTCTCTGCAGTCATTGGTGAGGACGTGTTTGACGTGTTGACGCTGCAAGGTTCCATGGCAGCACGCAACCACCAGGGCGGGACCGCTCCCGAACAGGTACGCAGCGCTGTCGCTGCTGCCCGGCAACGGTTACAAGACCGTCAATAGCCATCCCGGGTGCAGGAGACGGCATGCCGGCTCCCGCATTTATTTTAAAGTGACGCATGGAATTACCGCTATACAGGACCCATGAAAGACTTATCCTTTAAAGAAGCGCTGGCCTTACTGGATATCTGCCCGATGGCAATGCTGCTCGTCGGCCAGGACAACAACATCCGTGGCTGTAACCAGGCCTTTACGGCCCTCACGGGTGAGTCTGCCAGTACACTCGATATCGATACGCAACAGGACCTGCTTGCGCCCTTGCTTGGAGAGGGGACGATTATCAACTGGGTCACGCCGGACGGCGACGAGCGCTGGCTGGCCGTTGAAACCGTGGCAGTTGGTGATGCCGACGCCATTGCCCGGTTCTACCTGGACGTTACTGAAAAACTGCGGCTTAAAAAAGAACGTGATGCCCTTGCAGCCGAGCTCAGCGAACAATCCCTCAAGGATGAACGGTTAACCGGCCTGTTAAGCCAGAACGGGATACTGGTTTCCCTGGAACCGCTGGTGGCCCGCTGCCGACGTTACAGCAGTCCCCTGTCCGTTATCGTCATGAGCGTCGACACCGGGCAGGAGATTGACACAGTACTTCGCAGGTTGTCCTTCCTGCTGAAAGACCAGACCCGCTGGGCAGACCTTGTGGGCTGTAACAATGCGCGTGACTTTATACTCGTTCTGCAGGAAACCACCCGCGATTCCGCCTTGCAGCTGGTTGAAAAACTCTCCGCCAGGCTGGCATCCATGAACGCTGGCACTGCCGACCCGATTCTCGCCAGCTACGGAATTGCCCAGTGCAAAAAAAGTGATGATGCCGCTTCATTGCTGGAACGTGCCGAATCCGCACTGGCCGAGGCACTCACCAGCGAAAGCCGCACCTCGATCGCCAAGTAATTCAGCTATCTTGCTGAACTAAAAGATATTTTACCCAACCCCTCCGGTTGTCCCGCAAGCAACAGCTATTGATTTGTTAACCTTTCGCGTGGTCGATAGTTACTGTAATTACAGGCTATTCCCACCGGAGAAGGGTATGCATAACAAACTCACCATGCTGGCTCTGGCGGCGGCACTGACGCCGGGCACAACCGCCTGCCGCCAGCCGGATGGTTCCTTGCAGGTCGCATCCTGAGTCGTTCCAGGTGGTTTCCGTCAAAAAAAGATAATCTCGCGCAAAGACGCCAAGACGCCAAGAAAAATCCAAAAAAACTACTGTCACAGAGGACACAGAGAATCAAGATGGCTCAAATCATATACAGACTATGACGTGCGTGCCGCATTCGTTGGTCTTGTTTTTCTTTGCGTCTTGGCGTCTTTGCGCGAGATTGGGTTTTCTCTGTGGCAACGTATATGGATAGCAACTAGGTAGCTTTCAACACTTTCAGCATCCACTCACGAATATCCCCGATCTCTTCGGGGCACACCGCGTGCTGCATGGGATAGGTGTGCCAGTCAACCGAATAGCCCTGTTGTTCCAGTTCCGCGCATGACTGCTCAGCCAGCACTAACGGCACAACGGGATCACCCGTCCCGTGCGCCATCATCACCGGTATGGCACGATTGGCCTCCGCAGCCTCCTGTTGCAGGGTATCGGCCAGCGGCAAATAGGCTGACAGCGCCAGGATACCTGCCAATGGCTGCGAGTAGCGCAGGCCGGTATGTAACACTACCGCACCGCCCTGTGAAAACCCGGCCAGCAGAATGCGACCGGCATCAATGCCGTTTGCGATTTCACGCTCGATCAATGCGTGCAAGCGCCGCTCCGACTCGCGGATCCCCTCACCGTCCTGAGCCCGCCCGAAATCCGTGGCCTGCAGGATGTCATACCAGGCCGGCATCACCGCGCCATTGTTGATGGTCACCGCACGGCTCGGTGCATGTGGCAACACCAC
>DAOVYA010000318.1 GCA_030635865.1 Gammaproteobacteria bacterium
CGATGGCATTGGTGGTGGAAGACATGATTTCCATGATGCGCATTTCCCCGGCATCGACCATCATCTCGAAGGCACGTGAATAGAGGAAATCGCCGACCAGTACGCTGGCCTCGTTACCCCAGACCGCGTTGGCGGTCATGTTGCCACGGCGCAGTTGCGAGGCGTCGACCACATCATCGTGCAGCAGGGTCGCGGTATGGATGAACTCTATGACAGCCGCCAGGTTGATATGCTGGTCGCCCCTGTAGCCGCAGGCCTTGGCGGTGAGCAGCACCAGTATCGGGCGCAAACGCTTGCCGCCGCTGTTAATAATATAGTGTGAAAGCTGGTTGACCAGGCTGACGTCACTGTGCAGGCGGGCCTGGATGAGTGCGTCCACGGCATCGAATTCATCCGAGACGAGGCTGCGAATAGCCCCGATATTTGATGTAACCGATTGATTATTAACGAGTTTTAGCATATTGGTGTATTTTTTTGGGGGTATTTTGTCCAGATGATGCTATGTGACCGGCAATCCAGCTAGTCTAACGGTCTTACAGACCTTGTGCCAGAAGGGATTTGATTGACCTGACCGGGTGCAATCATTAGAATGAGCGGCCTTTTTCGACAATGCAGTTGATGCGCTTGGAGTTTTTAACATGTATGCAGTAATCAAGACAGGTGGCAAGCAGTATCGTGTTTCCGAAGGCGATACCTTGCGGGTAGAAAAACTCGACAGCGACGCAGGTGAGACCATTGAATTTGACCAGGTGCTGGCGGTTGGTGAAGGCGCAGATCTCAAGATCGGCACCCCCTTCGTCGAAGGCGGTAAGGTAACCGCAACTGTGAAGGAACAGGGTCGTGCGAAGAAGGTTGAAATTATCAAGTTCCGTCGCCGTAAACACCATATGAAGCGGATGGGACATCGTCAGAGTTATACCGAGCTGGAAATCACCGGCATCAGCGGCTGATTACCGACTCCAGAGGATTATCAAATGGCACATAAGAAAGCAGGCGGCAGTACCCGTAATGGCCGCGATTCAGAATCAAAACGACTTGGCGTTAAGCGTTACGGCGGTGAGTCGGTGCTGGCAGGCAATATCATTGTTCGCCAGCGTGGTACCCGTTTTCACCCGGGCAAGAATGTCGGTTGTGGCAAGGACCACACGCTGTTTGCCAAGAGTGATGGCGTAGTGCGTTTTGTTCAACGCGGAGCAAAGAAACGCAAGTTTGTAGAAATTGACGCCGGCTGAGGCAAACGCTCAGCAGGAATCATCAAGCCCCGCCATGAGCGGGGTTTTTTGTTGTCGTCCCCAACGATATTGATTTGTTATTGTAGGAGCGCTTCTCAAGCGCGATAGGGATTTACGAAGGAGTTTCTTATTGGTGTAGGAGCGCCTCGCAGGCGCGATAACCCTGTATGACACTCACTCGCGCCTGCGAGGCGCTCCTACAGGATTTTTCAGGAACCGCGGTATTGCCATGAAATTTGTAGACGAAGCCACTATTGAAGTGCGTGCCGGTGACGGTGGGAACGGCTGTGTCAGTTTCCGGCGTGAGAAGTACATCCCCTTTGGCGGGCCCGACGGTGGCGATGGCGGCGATGGCGGCAGTGTTTACCTGCAGGCCGACAGCAGTGTGAATACGCTGATCGATTTCCGCCATGCGCGTAAATTCCTGGCGGAGCAGGGTAAGAAAGGTGAAAGCAAGAACTGTACCGGCAAGTCCGGGGATGACCTGGTCGTGATGGTGCCTGTCGGTACGATGGTCCATGAAATGGATACCGATGAACTGATCGGTGACCTGGTGCGCGATGGTCAGCGCCTGGTGGTTGCAAAGGGCGGCTTTCATGGACTCGGCAATGCCCGTTTCAAGAGTTCCACCAACCGTGCCCCGCGCCAGTCCAAGCCGGGTACACCGGGAGAGAAACGTCACCTGCAGCTGGAACTGAAATTGCTTGCAGACGTCGGCCTGCTGGGCCTTCCCAATGCCGGGAAATCCACCCTGATACGTGCCGTTTCCTCGGCACGGCCAAAAGTGGCGGACTACCCGTTCACCACGCTCTATCCAAACCTGGGTGTCGTCAGTGTTTCAGCACACCGCAGTTTTGTCATGGTCGATGTGCCCGGCCTGATCGAGGGCGCTTCCCAGGGGGCCGGCCTGGGTATCCAGTTTCTCAAGCACCTGGCGCGTACGAATTTATTGCTGCACCTGGTCGACATGGGGCCACTGGGCAACCCGGTTGAGGATATCGCAACCATTACCGGTGAGCTTGAGGGTTTTAATGCAGATCTGGCGGGGCGGGAGCGCTGGCTGGTCCTGAATAAAACAGACCTGTTACCGGAGGATGAACGCGAACAGTGCTGCCGGGACGTGGTGCAGGCAGTCAACTGGCAGGGCCCTGTTTTTGAAATTTCCGCGCTCGCTCGGCAGGGAACAGATGTTTTGTCCCAAGCCGTAATGGAATTTGTTGAGAAGCGTAACGCCCCGGACGAAGAAGAGTGATTCCCCCTATTTGCTGTTATTGTAGGAGCGCCTTGCAGGCGCGATAACCCTGTATGACATACCTTCGCGCCTGCGAGGCGCTCCTACAGGGTGGTTTGCGAGAGAAATCAGGTTGGATGCTATTGAACCGGTTCAACTGTATCGGAGTAA
>DAOVYA010000091.1 GCA_030635865.1 Gammaproteobacteria bacterium
ATTGCAGTGCATGACGACGCGATGTATCAGTCCTGTATGTGCGCGCAGGATTTGTTCGTTCTTGTCTGGATGAGACATGGGTTTATTGCCCCTTGTTTGCGGTGATCGGTGTATCTGAACCTGACAGATTGATATGGAATTCATTCCAGCGGTTTATGATGGAACAAAACAGGTCAGCAGTACGCTCCGTGTCGTAAATGGCTGAATGTGCTTTTTCATTGTTCCAGTCAAAACCGGCAGCCTGTACGGCACGCGCCAGCACGGTTTGCCCGAAGGCCAGGGCAGCCAGTGATACCGTGTCGAAGGTGCTGAACGGGTGGAACGGGTTGCGCTTGATGCCGGACCGCTTGACGGCGGCATTCAGGAAAGACAGATCAAAAGATGCATTATGACCGACCAGTACCGCCCGTGTGCAGCTGCTCTCCTTGATGGCCCGGCGCACGGGCTTGAAGATCAGTTCCAGTGCCTCGTGCTCCGGTATGGCCATGCGGAACGGGTTGTAAGGATCGATACCCGTGAATTCGAGTGATTCCTGGTCCAGGTTTGCACCGGGAAACGGTTCGACGTGACTTGCGAAGGTGTCCTTGCGGGAGATGAAGCCCTCGGCATCCATTTCCAGTGTGACGGCGGCAATTTCCAGCAGGGCATCCCGTTTGGCGTTGAAACCGGCTGTTTCTACGTCAATCACAACGGGGAGAAAACCACGGAACCGCTGCGCCATCTGCGTCTTGTCCTGAGTGTCTGTCATGTTACTAGCATACCCAATCCCCCCGATTTTGGCGATGCCGGGAAAGGTGAAGGCTGTTAAGGTAAATGGCTGGCAAATGTATAAACTATGTGAGTAACACTAAATCAGGCTGAACGAGGACTGAAATGTGCACAAGCTGAAAGCATACCGGGTACACCGTTGCGACTATACCATTGCTCTTGCACTTTTACTGTGTTTCCTGTCCTTCTCCCTTGCACAGGCCGACACCGGGAAGAGCCGGGGCCTGCTGTGGGAAATAAGTCAGCCAGGTGTTCCTGCCAGCTACCTGTTTGGCACGATTCATTCAGAAGACCCTGAAGTATTACAACTTGCCGCGCCGGTGCAGAAGGCCTTTGATGCTTCGCAGGCCGTTGTGCTCGAGGTGCTGCTTGATATGAATGCCATGATGTCATCCAGTGCGGCCATGCTGATGATGGATGGCCGGTCACTGAAGGACATCGTGGGAGAACCGTTGTTTTCAAAGGCTGCAGCTGCCATGCGGGTACGTGGCATGCCTGAGATGATGACCGAGCGTATGCAGCCGTGGGCGGTTGCGGTTACCTTGTCAATGCCTGCACCGGAAACCGGGCAGGTGCTGGATGTGGCTTTGTACCAGAGTGCCTTGCAGTCCGGGAAGCGGCTGCACGGGCTTGAGACCATCAAGGAGCAACTGGATGTGTTCACTTCCATGTCATTGGTAGACCAGGTGACGATGCTGAAGGATGCAGTAGAGCATTTCCAGGAAATGGAATCACTTTTTGCGGAGCTGTTGTCAGCCTGGAAGCAGCGTGACCTGGCAAGGCTTGTTGCAATTAATGAGAATGCACTGGCAACTGGTGACCAGCGGTTCGTTGATGTTTTCCAGAAGCGTTTAATCGTTCAGCGCAACCACTTGATGGTGGAACGAATGCAGCCGTACCTGAAAGGGGGCAGGACATTTGTGGCGGTGGGTGCCTTGCACCTGCCGGGCGAGCAGGGCCTGTTGAACCTGCTGGAGAAGAAGGGGTATACGGTCAGGGTTGTTTACTAAGGAACCTCTGATTTATACGTCATTGCGAGGAACGAAGTGACGTGGCAATCTCGTTAAGTCCGCTGCCAGCTTCATGAGATTGCCGCGCTTTGCTCGCAATGACGAAATTTCGCTGATTTATCAGGGGCTCCCTGGAGAAAGTAATTTTCAGGCTTTCACCCGCCAATGCAATGTCTCTCCCGCAAACATCGGCACCACCGACGAATCACCCAGCGGATAACCTTCCGGAACGGTCCAGTCGGTTTTCTCCAGGGTAATGGTTTGCGTGTTACGCGGCAGGTCGTAGAAATCAGGCCCGAAGTGGCTGGCGAACCCTTCCAGCCTGTTTAATGCCCCGGCCGTCTCAAAGGCCTGTGCATACAGTTCCAGGGCGGCGTGGGCGGTGTATATCCCGGCGCATCCGCAGGAAGATTCCTTGCGCTGTTTTGCATGCGGCGCACTGTCGGTTCCGAGGAAGAATTTTTTGTTACCGCTGGTTGCCGCTTCTACCAGTGCCTCGCGGTGTGTTTCGCGTTTCAGAACCGGGAGGCAGTATACATGCGGCTGCAGGCCATTTCTGAACATGGCATTGCGGTTCAGCAACAGGTGGTGGGCAGTGATGGTGGCGGCAACCGTGTCTGGCGCCGAACTTACAAACTCGATCCCCTGTTTGGTGGTTACATGCTCCAGTACCACTTTCAGCTTGGGGAAGCGGGCAGTCAGCGGCTCGAGTACTGTGTCTATAAAAACGGATTCACGGTCGAATACATCCACATCGGGGTCTGTCACTTCGGCATGTACCAGTAACGGCATGCCGGTTTCTTCCAGTGCCGCGAGTGTTGTCCAGGTGTTCGCTATGTCCGTCACCCCGGCATCAGAGTTCGTCGTGGCACCGGCAGGGTAGTATTTAAAAGCAACAACCTGTTCACTGTTCTTCGCACGGGTGACTTCCCCGGTTGTCGTGTTATCGGTCAGGTACAGGGTCATTAACGGGGTAAAATCTGTACCGGCAGGTACTGCATCGAGAATGCGCTGACGATAGGCAAGTGCCTGCCCGGTTGTCGTCACCGGCGGCTGCAGGTTTGGCATAATGATGGCGCGGGCAAACCGGTGTGCCGTGTGCGGGATGACCGCTGCCAGTGCCTCACCATCGCGGACATGCAGGTGCCAGTCGTCCGGGCGTGCCAGGGTCACCTCCATGAATTTTCCATAATGGACTGTTGCAGTAACAGGTTCAGGGTATAGCGTACACCGAAACCGGTCGTGTCGGTTGCAATGTGGCCGAGCCCACCCTTGTGCGTGCTGGCGGCCAGGTCCACGTGTACCCAGTGAATATCATCATTTACGAAGCGCTTTAAAAAGCGTGCAGCAAGAATATGGTCGGCATCGCCTTCCAGCGTGCACTGCAGGGTATCGGCTATGTCTGATTTCAGTGAATCATCAAAGTCCTTGTCCAGCGGGAAAGGCCATACCCGTTCGCCACTATCGCGTCCCGCCGTCGTCAGTGGTCCGTGCAAGGAATCCCGGTTACTGAATACACCGCTGTAGCGCGAAGACAGTGAATAGATGCAGGCGCCGGTCAAGGTTGCGTAATCGATTATGAAATGCGGTTTTGCCTTGCTCGCCAGTGCCAGCGTATCTGCCAGTACCATGCGTCCTTCGGCATCGGTGTGTTTGACCTCGATGCTGATGCCGTTGCTGGCGGTTACCACGTCATTCGGTTTGTAGGCTTTGCTGCCAATGTGGTTCTCTGCCAGTGCCAGCCAGCAATCCACCGGGTAGTTCACCTTGAGCCGTGATAATGCCAGCAGGGTGCCGAGTGCCACTGCGCTGCCCTGCATGTCTTCGTGCATGCCGTTCATGTATTTGGCCGGTTTTACATTGACGCCGCCGGTATCAAAACAGATGCCCTTGCCGACCAGGGCAAGTTTTTTTCCGCCGCGCCTCGAAGGCCGGTAGCGTAAATGAACAATGCCGGCATCATCGACCGGGCTTCCCTGGGAGACGGCGAGAAAGGCCCCGGCCTTTTTGCGTTTTAACGCCCGGGAGTCCAGGAAAGTCATCTCCCAGCCCTCTGTCTTTGCAAGCTGCGTGACAAATTTACGGTAGGCCGTCGGTGTAAGTACATTGGACGGCAGCACTGACAACCAGCGTGCCAGGTGATTGCCCGGAATTTCCGCCTGTACCGCTGACAGATCCACGCGTTCTTCCAGGCCGTAAAAATCGATGTGCTTGAGGCTGGCTACGGGGGCCGCTTCTGATTGATAGCCGGGCATCGGGCATACCGATGCAAGGACCGCAGCGCTCGTGGCCTCGACCAGGCGTGTAGTTTCGTCTTGTCTGAATCCAGCCACCTGCACCAGCAGTGAAGCCGGGTCCCGTGTGCGAATGGTTTCGGCAAGTTTGCGTGCCAGGGTGAGCAGTTCGAATGTGCAGGTCTGCGGTGCAAGTGTCTGCAGGATGATACGGGTGCCGGTTTTGTTGGGCAGGTCCGTGACCAGCCGGGCGGCTTTTTTGTCCTGGCGCCTGAGCTGCTGGTAGCGGGTCTTGAGAACGTCACTATGCGCCAGTTGCGCCCACTGGGCCTTGCCGGGTTTTTCCGGGAGCAGGATAAGGGCGATCCGTGCGGCATCGACCTGCTTTTTCAGGGGGGCTTTTGTATGTTGATTTAGCTTGATTTTTTCAGTATGCCGGTAGGGGATTTGCATGCTTTTGTCTTGACCTGTAAACACAAAACACTGATCATATCGCGCTTGCACGGTTTCGGGTACCGCTGTTTCCCTTGCATTCAGGAAGGTGGCCTTATTATCGCGTGCTTGAGACCCGTCATGGCCTGTATCCTTAAATCTCAACGGAGATAAAGTGTCAATATTCCCCCACAATGACCAGGCAGACCGATGAAAGACGCTGATAAAAAACGCCTGTTACGTGAAATGCTGTTTGCGCGCCGTTTCGAGGAGCGCTGTTACGAGGCCTATGTAGAACGCAACATCGGGGGCTTCCTGCACCTCTATCCCGGTGAAGAGGCCTGTGCCTTTGGTGTACTGGAAGCGGCGAATCCCGGTCATGACTACGTGATTACCAGTTACCGCGATCATGTGCATGCCATCAAGGCGGGCGCCGACCCAAAGAAAGTCATGGCAGAGCTGTTTTCCAAGGAGACCGGTGTCAGCAAGGGACGCGGTGGTTCCATGCACATCTTTGATGTGAAGCACCGTTTCATGGGCGGCTATGCACTGGTCGGCGGACCATTTCCACTGGCGGCCGGTATCGCAAAGGGCATCCAGATGCAGGGCGGCGATGAAATCTGTATCTGCTTTCTCGGTGACGCGGCCAATAACCAGGGCACTTTCCATGAGTCAATGAATATGGCCAAGCTCTGGAACCTGCCGGTGCTGTATGTGTGCGAAAACAATTTATATGGCATCGGTACGCGCATTGATCGTTCCACGGCCGTCGTTGACCAGTACAAACGCGTTTCAGCCTATAACATCCCCTCGGCCAAGGAAGACGGGCAGGATGTCGACCTGGTTTACAAGGCTGCTACCAAAGCCATCAAGCATGTGCGTGCCGGTAAAGGGCCCTATTTCCTGGAACTGATGACCTACCGCTATCGCGGGCATTCCATGTCGGACTCCAATGCCTACCGCGCCAAGACCGAGGAGCGTATGTGGAGCAGGCGTGACCCGGTCATTATGTTGCGTGATCGTCTCATCGAGGCAGGCAAGTTGACACTGGATGAATTCAAGGACATGGACACGGCAATCCTCGATGAGATTGAAGACGAGGTCATCCGTTTTGCCAGTGAGTCGCCCGAGCCGCATATCTCGGATGTAGAGAAATATGTATTGGGTGAAAATGACCCCTGGGTCATGGGCGGGGCGCAATAATGGCCGAGATCATGTTCTGGGAAGCGATTCTTCGTGCACACGATGAAGAGATGGCCAATGATCCAATGGTAATCGCCATGGGTGAGGACATCGGCGTGGTCGGCGGCACCTACAAGGCGACCACGGGACTGTACGACAAGTACGGTGAAGAACGTGTCATCGATACACCGATCTCGGAGAATGGTTTTACCGGCCTGGGCATCGGTGCCTCCTTTCTCGGTGTGCGTCCGATTATAGAAATCATGTCGGTCAACTTCGCCTGGCTGGCAATGGACCAGATGTTTAATACCGCTGCCAAGGTGCGTTACATGTCCGGTGGTCAGCTGGAAGCGCCGATCGTGGTCCGTTCACCCGGCGGTACTGCACACCAGTTGGGCTCGCAACACTCGGCACGCATGGAAAAGGTCTTTATGGGGATTGCCGGCTTGCGCGTGGTGACGCCTTCAAATCCGCGCCAGGCCTATGGCCTGCTGAAATCCGCGGTGCGTTGTAACGACCCGGTGTTCATCAATGAACACGAACTCATGTACAACATGAAAGGCGAGGTGCCAGAAGAGGAATATTTTCACCCGCTCGAGGGTTCCGAGGTCGCCCGTGAGGGGCGGGATGTCACTCTGTTTGGCTACAATATATCGGTGCACTGGTGTATGCAGGCCGCCGAGCTGCTCTCAAAGCATCATGGTATTGAGGCAGAAGTTGTCGATCTTTTTGCGCTGAGCCCGCTTGACCGGGAGGGTATTCGTGCTTCCG